>NZ_JBFBOC010000038.1:0-57855 GCF_040685975.1 Kitasatospora sp. NPDC086791
CACCACCCACCACCCACCGGACCAACCACCACCCCCAAGCCGGCCGACCCGAGGTCGGCCACCACCACCCACCATGGACGACAACCCCGACCCCCAAACCCGGCCACCACCGACAACCACGACCAGGACCACCGCGACAACCCCGACCAACAACCCCAAGCCGAGACCCACCAACCACCAGCCCCGACCAAGCCGGACCACCAGGACCACCAGCACCAGGACGACAACCACCCACAGCACAATCGAGGAGTGGGCCTGCGCGGTCCTGGAGCGGCTTAGGACCATGCCGCCGACCAAGAGCCACCACCGGGTACTCATGAGCGCGAACAGGGCCCCCAGGGCCCGGTTCCGGCGGCAGCCGGAAGTTCGCGATCGGCGCGGTGACCTGGGGAACCACCCCTCGGTTGGTTGAATGACCATCAGCAACCGGGGTGGCGGGAGCGGCAAGTGGTGAGCCCGCGGCAGGCGGCCACCCCTCCGAGGTCGCTGAGCGAGGTTCAGGCCGGCGCGTGGGAGCGGAGATCGGGCGGAGCCCGATGCGAGGCCTGAGTTGTCCCCCGCGGTTACAACCCTGAAGAGCCAAACTGGAAAACCGCAGGTCAGGGCGCTGTGGATACGCACTCACAGCACCATTAATACGCATGGTCAGCTGTAGCACTGTTACTTATAGTAACAGTTCGACACGCTGACGACGGTTGTTGCTGGGAGTAACAGTGGTCTGCGAGGATCTGCGCAGCACTGTTACTCAGAGGAAAGGTGTGGACGGCGTATGCGGCCATTGGCACCCCGGACTCGTACGCTCGTCGACCCAAAGACTGGGGAAACGGTCGAGGTCACGGAGACGTTCGACGGGTTGATCCCGTACAACTTCAAGGGTCGGCGCTACACCGCCGTCGCCGACTACCTGATGGTCTTGATCCTGCGGAAGGACAACGGGCTCAAGCCCAGCGACCGGGACGTCCTGCTGCTTCACATCCATGGCTCGGACGACGACGGAGTTCTGAGGATGGTGCAGAAGGCCATCGCAGACGACCTGGGCATCAGCGTCCGGACGGTGTCGAGCTCGATGACCCGACTGAAGAAGTCGGAACTCCTTCTCAAGGCGGAGGAGCACGGGCGCGTGGTCTACTACAGAGTTACGGACCACCTCGCATCGCGCCTTGGCGGCAAGGGGCAGCGGGAGGCGGTCAAGCACCTGCGGTTCCCGGTGCTGCCGGGTCTCGAGGACTTCGACACGAAGAAGGGGAAGAAGTCGGCATGAGCCATTCTCGTGAACTCTTCGATGCTCCGTCGGTAGCGCCGGAAATTCTGCGCAAGGTGATGATCCTTCCTGCCCCGGAAATGAAGATCGTCCTGCACTTCCTCTCCACCAAGAAGACGTCGGACGGCACAGTCCTGCAATCTGGTCAGGCGATCGCCGGTGAAATCGGAATGAACCGAAGCCTGTACGCCCGCAAGATCAAGGACGTGCTTGAGGCCGGCTGGGTCGCCTTCGCCTCGCGAGAGCAGAACATCACCTACTACAGGCTGGGCCCGGAGGCCGGCGAGACGGAGACGGCCACCGTCATCCCCTTCCGGTCGCGAGCAGCCTCCTAACCCACCAGCACCGTGAAGCAGCGGTACGCGAGCCCGCGTACCGCTGCTGCTGTTTTGGGACCTACGCATCACTGTCTCTCGGAGTAACAGTGATGCGCAACGCACCCCGAGCCGGGGTGCCCCCCACCCGTCGCCAAGAGGTGCATATCACTGTTACTGAGAAACACAGTGATATGCACCGAGGGCTTGTTCCCCTCACTGTTCTTCTGGGAAACACTAGGTCTGACGTGGGGAAACGCTTGCTGTTCGCCTAGGGAGGGCGCGTTTGGGCCTCTCTCCCTGGGCCCAGCTCGCGACCAATGGGCCCACCGCGGACATGTCCTTGAGGCCAGGATCGCTGGCCGGCTTTGAGCGAAGGAGTCCGTCGTCGGGCGGTTGCTAGGTGAGGCTCCCCTCGATGCGTATCACTGTTTCTCGTAGTAACAGTGATACGCATCGGTCGCTGCCCGAACCGTCGACTGGCTGCACCAGCGCGGCCCGCCACGCCCCCACCTGATCGCGCCCCAGCGCGAACCGCCAGCAGCCGAGAACCGAGGCCGGTGCACGTGGCCGTGCAGATCACTGTTTCCAGGAGCAACAGCAGCGGTTCCGTCGGCCGCATGTGCCGACGCGTACGGCCGGTCGCACTGGTCCACCCGGGCAAGAAGCCGACGACGATCAAGGTCAGCCGCGACGGCAACCAGACCGCCGTCATCCCCGCAGCCCGGCACCACGCCGTCCTCACCATGATCGACAGCGGCCTCGAACTCGACCACCGCCTCCAGGACGGCCGACTCGTCACCACCCGGCGCCCCTCATAGGCCCTGCTTTCCGCCAGCCCCGAAGGGACTGGTGGGTGCTGGCCGGCTGGGGTGTGCACTGAGCGCAGTGCACACCCCAGCCGGCCAGTGCTACCGATGCGACCTGCACACCGCAAACGGCGACTGCTCAAGAGGAGCGCGGTACCTCGTTGGCCCACTGGCGCAGTCGGTCGACGTCCTCGGGGATGGCGGCTGCGAACTTCGCGATGGCGTCCGGAAGCTGGCGGGGGTCCCGGGCGAGCAGCTCGTCGAAGCCTGCCGCGCGCAGGGCCCGGACGCCGGCGGCGTGACGGTCGGCGAAGTCTGCCAGCTGGGGGTCGCGGTCGGCGGCCGCGAGGTAGCAGGCGGTGAAGGGGTCCAGGGCAGCGCGGTGGCGTGCCAGGTGGCGCCGGAACTCCGGGCTGTCCACGGACGCGGTGTTGGCGGCCTCGCCGCGGCGCGTGGCGGGGATCCCGCCGTATTCCATGAACCAGGAGGTGAGGGAGTTCATGTAGTGCTGGTCGGAGTCGTACTCCCTGGTGCCGGGCGTGAGGTGTCCGGCGGCGGCGCCCGGAGTCTCGCCGACCCGGTGGTCGATGAACGTGAGGACGCCAGCGAGCCCCGTGATGTCCAGGATGCGGGTGTAGGGGGCGGCCAGGATCAGCTCGGCTTCGAGTGGGTCTGCGTCGGGCTGAATGTCCTGGGGGTTGGCGAGGCGGTTGCCAGCCTCCGTCTTGAATGGGTCGGCGATCGTGGCAGTGATCCCCATGTACTCGGCTGCCAGCACGCTCGCGGCGACATGGTGGGTTTTCTCCTTGACGATCGCGTTGTCATCGGGGAGGCCCGCCCAGAGGAGGTGGATCTGGTAGTCGGCGTTCCTGTCGACTTCCGCGCGGATCGTTTCCTGTCCGCCGTTGAGCTGTGCCGTCCAGATTCCGCCTCCACGCCGCCAGTACCGCTCGGGTCCGGCGGGCCGGGTGGCGGCAGCCAAGGCCCAGTTCAGCATCTCCTGCAGGGCACTGTTGCCCCTGCTCCCGGCGGTTTCCGGGTCGCGCCGGTCCTCGGCCTCGGTGAAGTCGGGTGAGAGCTTGCCCAGCTCCTCAGTTTCGCTGAACCGATCGAGCAGGCTCTCCGTCTCCGGAAGCATCCAGATGGGCTTGTGGCCGGCGTCCAGAGGCGTGTCGCTGGCGACGGTGATGCACTGTCCGATCCAGCCGCCGCCGTCGTAGAGGGAGGCGTATGTCGGGTTCTCGAGCACCATCTTCGCGTGCTGCAGGGCGTGTTCGGCAGCACGGCGCGCCAACGAAGAGTCGGGGAAGCTGGCCAGGATGCACAGGGCGTGCGCCGGATCCTCGGGCGGTGCCGCCTCGCTGAACTGGGTGACCAGGCTCAGGACGCGGGCGTGCGGGCTGACGGGGCGCACCCGCCCGGTTGAAGCTGTCGGCCACAGCGGGAACGGGACGCCGGTGGAGATCCAGATGGGTGCGACGCTCGGCAAGGAGCGATCCGCCAGGTAGAGGTGACCGGCGTGCTCGTGGAGGGACAGGTCCACGGTGCGCACGTAGGTGCTCAGCTTGGTGAGTAGGTGGATGCGGCGCAGCGTGGCGGAGAGTTGATCGTTCAGCGGTTGCAGGCGCTCTGCCGGCCAGTGGACCTGGTGGTCGGTGCCGGGGGACAGCTCGCGGTCACGCTGCCGGGGGGTCGGACGGGGGACGGCGGCGGCCTGGTCGAGTGCCTTGTGCCAGTCCCGCTCGCTGCTGCGGGCCAGGACGATCCTGCCGCCGCTCTGGGTGAGGACCGTGTCCTTGCCGTCGCCTGTCCACTCCAGCCCGGGCACGCCGGTGGAGCCCTTGGTGGTGGCGAGTGCGGCCGCCCAGCGGGCGAGCTGGGTGCGTTCGACGTGGAGGACCAGTTCGTCGCGGCGGGGCGTCAACCGCTTGATGCCGTACGGGCCGCCGGTGGAGGAGGGCCAGTGGAAGCCGTACTCGCGGATCAGGGCGGCGAAGACGGCCGCCTCGACGGGCACCTGGCCGGGGGCGGGGTTCGGGATCAGCTCAGGGTTGTCGCGCAGTTCCTGGCGGGCCGTCTGATGGGTCTCGTTCGTCGCCCTGCGGCGAAGCTTGATCTGGTCGCCGAAGGTGGGGTTCTTGGGCCAGGAGTGGGCGTGCACAGTCTCTTCCTTCGCGCGCTGCCCGGCCAGCGCATCTAGGAGGACGCGCGGAGAAGATCAAGGGGTGGTGCCATGTGCAGGTGGTGCGGGGGCGTGGCGTTCTGCCTTCCCGATGTCGCGGTTTCCGGGGGCGACATCCCGGCAAGGCCGGTTGGACCAGCCGCAGGTCATGTTGCCAGAGATCGTTCGTGGAGAAAAGGGCATTCGCGGCGGTGGGCTCGCCCGTCGCGCGGGTCGGGGCCCGGCGTGCGGTTCATGGCGCTGGTACGCGCCGTGCGGCGGGTTCACTAGCCTGGTGGTCGTGATCCGAGGAAGGAACGGTTGGTGAGCGGGAGTTACCGCAGCGGAACGCCGGATCGGCAAGCTCTGGAGCAGGCTGGCGTTGCCCTGCCCGCGATCTTGTCGGCGACGGTGCCGCTCGCCCGGCGCGGCAGCGGGAAGTGGCACGTCGTCGTGCCTCCCAAGGTGCGTTGGAAGGCTTGCCAGCACGCCCGCGACCTGGTGGCGGCCATCGACATGCCGTTCCTGGACACTCAGGCCGACGTCTGCGCGAAGTGTTCCCCCATCGGCGCACTCCCCGACGCGGTGCGCGGCTTGTGGAAGGCGGCGACGGCGATCGTCTCGGCCGACGAACGGGCCCGCGCTCTGGCCGAGTCGACCGGGCCCCGGACGTGGCCCGGGTACGCCCGTGCTCTGGCCGCCGCCGCCCACCACGACGACGACACCGTCCGCGCGTTGCTCAAGCCGTGGCTCGACGACGCCGAGGTCGGCGACCAGGCGTGGACGGCGCTGCGGGCCTGGACCGCCTGCGTGGAGCGATCCAACCTGGCCCTCGCCGCCTACCAGGCCGCCGCGCCCGCCGCCGACACCACCGCCGCTGTCAGTCGGGCCTGCGACGCTGCGGAGCAGGACCGCTCCGTCTTCGCCGTCTCCAATGCCCTGGACTCCGCCCTCGGCCGGGAGCGACGCTACGACTACGACCACGTCTCCTTGTGGCCGCTGGTGCGCACCGCGTGGAGCGCGGCCCGCCGGCAAGGCCGCTCCCCGCGAGAGGCCCTGGACTTCACTATCACCGCGGCAGCGAAGACGTGGGCGCGGGCCCGGGTACGGGACGTCACTGTGCTGCCCGACCCGCCCCTCGTCCCGGCCGGCGACTTCCCGACTCCGGCCGCCTGGGCCGACGCGGTGTTGCAGGCCTGGTGGCGGCACACGGTCACCGCCTGGTGCGCTCTGCTCGAGAGCGCGTTGGCGCCGGGGACGATCGGGTCGGAGGAGCGGGTCCTGCTGCTTGTGCGGGACTGGCCGCTCACGCGGCGCGGTGACGAGGAACTCGCCTACCTAGCCCAGTTCGCGCAGGTCGGTCCGGCCGTCCCCGATCACCTGGCCGCCGACCCGCGCGACCCCTACCAGCACGAGCCCCGCTACGCCGTGGTGCTCTCCGTGCCTCGGTACGCAGCCGAGCACGCCCTGGAGCACGCCCGCCACCAACGCGGCCGAATCACGGCGAGCGCGGCCTGCGCCGACGAAGCCACCGCGTACACCCCGGGTGCCGAGCCGGGCCCGGCGGCCCGCGCCCTACTGCGCATCGCCTACCCCTACCTAGTGCTGGACGCGGCTGCTGACGGGCTCGCCGCCGAGCCCACCGCCGCCGTCCGGGCCGCTCGGGCGGCCGAGCGCGCCGTCCGCGGCAACCAGGAGCAGCTGCACTGGTCGGACAAACGCCGGGAAGAATCCCGGTGGGACTGGATTTCCGCGTTCACCGACGGTGCGTGGACGTGGGTACCCGACGACACCGACAACGGTCCAGCCCGCCAGCAACTGACCGACCTGCTCCCTCGCTGCCACGACTGGACACCGATGCGCCTGCACGTGGAGTCCGGCCCCGCCGACGCCGCCGCGCAGCACACCCTGTTCGGCCACCCCGAGGACTGGGATACCCGCCGCGGCATCCTGCGCTTCCGCCCGGTCGACGGACACCGCGCCCTTGCCGTGGCGCAGCACCGGATCATCGGCCTGAGCGGCGTACCCCACCGGCGCGGGGCCGGGCAGGCCGGACTCTGGGAGAACTACCGGCCGCCGACCGCCGGGCGAACGTGGTGACCGCCTCCGGACCGGTGCTATCCGGTGATGGGCCAGCCTGGCAGCTCGTGTAGCGGTCGGGCCGAGCCCGCCCGAGCCAGCTTGTACGGAAATCACTGCAGGACCCGGTTCTGGGCGGCCAGACTAGGGCGATGTCCCTGTTCGACGCCGCCCACTACGAGGCGGACGACATGCTTGCCCACCCCCGGCACCTCACCCTCCAGCCCGTCCTCGCCCACCTCATCCACCAGCTGCGCGCCTGCGACACCACCGAAGGAGGCGTCGCCTTCCAGAACGACCTGCGAGACCAGCTGCTGGCCGTGGAGAAGGACCGCGACGGCTTCAAGCGCGCCGCCGAACGAGTCCGCCGGGGAAAGGCGCCGCAGCCCGGTGCCCCCGAGCCGCAGTCCGGCCGCGACCCGGCTGATCTGGAGACGTGGCTCTTCGAGCAGGACGTGTGCGAGCGCCTTAGCCGGCAGCTGCGAACGGTGGGCGACGCCCTGGCGTGGCGGGTCTTCAACTTCCACCGGCCGTTCGTGCTCGCCCTCGCCCGCAACGACCCGCCCGGCCCGATGTACGGCAAGGCCGGGCTGCCAGCCGAGCTCGACTTCATCGACCGGGCCTGGAAGCAGGACGGCGCTTTCGCCCTACACCACGACCTGACCAACTGCCTGCGCATCGGCGACGCAACGGTCTTCGACAGCGAGAGCCCGCGCACCGTAGAGATCAAGACCAACCCGAAGAAGACGAAGCCGGTCCAGCTACGGCGCATCAACGAAGCTCGCGCCGCCGTCCTCCACGGCGGCCCCATGCCCGGTGGCCCGGCGGCCGAAGTCCTCTACGACCTCGACCTGCCGCTGAAGACCCACCTCGACATCCTGCGTACCGCGGCCAACCGCGCCCACACCGAGGGCATCGTCGCCACCGAGGTCCCCGGCAGCCGCGCGCTACTGGTCGTCGACCAGTACGCCTGCGACAAGCTCGGCCTGCGCAGCAAGGCCGGCCTGCAGAAGATCAACGAGGAGTTCGTGGCCGCCCTCAACCGCGCGAAGATCGGCCGTCGCGAGGACAACATCCACGCCACGACCATGGACTTCACCGCCCGGGACCCGCTGCGGGTTCCATGGGCGAGCTACCCGCTCGACCCGGTCATCTGCGCCCGCCTGATCGGCGACTACACCATGTTCACCGTGGAGACCAACGGCCCGGCCCTTGCCCGGCAGCTCCAGGCCAGCGGGATGGACGCCCGCTGGGTGAGGCCTCCCGGCAACGGCGACCTGGAGAGGGGTCAGGTAGTGATGGAGATCAGCGACTACCGCCCGCTGCGCGCCGTACTGACGGGCAACAGCCACGCGGCGGTCACCCGACGGCTACAGGTCCGCCGACTGGAGATCGACCGCTACCTGACCGAGCTGATCCGGCCCAGCACGTGGGCCGCGGGCATCCACCACCTGCTCACGATGCCGCAAACCATCCAGACCCCGTGGCCGCACTACCGCGACGAGGAGCAGGTCTGGCGCTGAGTCCGGGTGAAGCGGGTGATCTCCACCCCCGATCCGCCCTGCGGCGCCGTGCCGCAGGGCGTAGGGAGGTCACCAGTTGTGGTGGAAGGGGCCGAAGCCGTGCTCGGCCGCCAGGGCGTTCAGGTTGAACCCGTCGCGGAAGTTGAATCCCAAGTGCTCGGGGACCTGCTGCTTGATCCGCCCGGGTCAGCAGTGGGTGAGGATCCTGGCGGTGATGTCGGCCAGGGACGCGGGGTTGGGCGCAGCTGCGATGACGTCCGCGGCTTCGGCCGCGTCGACGTTCTCGGCCAGCAGGTAGACGGGGCAGTTTGACGACTCGGCCCGCAGATCCAGGGTGGCGACGATGTCGGCTGTCTGCTTCCGCTTGGGCGCGGTGGCCGCGGTCGGGCTGGTGATGGCGATCTGCCACTCGCGGCCGTGCTGGTCGCGCACACGCCGCCCGTCGCGCTCGGAAAGCTGCGCGCCGCCCTGCCCCGGCTTCGCCGCCGCTGCCTGTGCCCCGGCGAGAAGGCGGCGGTCGTGGACGAGGCTGGCGTGGTCCACGTAGAGCCTCGGCGGCGCCAGGGCCGCGGCCAGCTGACCGTCCAGCCACGCGTCGTAGAGCGGATCGACCGTCGCGTGCTCGCTGCGCCAGGCCACGAACGACGGGTGCTCCGCGAGCCGGTCGAACAGTGCCCGGGCCCGGTCTGCGAGCTCGCCGAGCTCGACGGCGAGGTAGCGCTCTCCAGCCAGGCCGACGGCGGTGGAGCCGCCGTTGCGGGCGAGGGCGGCGCAGCGTCGGCTGGCCTTCTCCACGTCGGCGCGGGCCTCCTCGATGCTGAGGCCCCCGCTCGATGCGAGCATTTCGGCTTCCTGGAGGCGGTCGGCCGCCCGCTGGCGACGGCGGGCCGCTTCCAGAGCCTGGTCCATGCGCGCGACGCGGTCGCGGCAGATCGCTTCCTGGGCCCTGAGACAGCACACGACGTGGGCCCAGAGGATGCGCGCGACCCGGGGCTCCTCGGCTGTGTCCTTGCGGCCCCGGCGCCGGGCGGCCCGGTCGGTGCCGTGGTGGATGATGCGGGCAAGGACCGCCGCGGCCTGGCTGGCGGCGACTCCCACCGAGAGCATCTGGTGGATCAGGTCCCGGTCCCGCTCGCTTCCGTAGCGCTCGTAGGTCAGCTGGAGCCGCTCCTCCGGGCGCAGGGCGTCCCGGGCCAGGTCCTGGATCTCGTAGAGATGAAGCAGCGCTTCGGATAGGCGAGGACCGTCGGGTTCGGAAGGTCCGAACCGGCCCGCCACTGGAGCGAGCTGGGCCGGCAGGCGGCACCTCAGGTTCAGGTCCGATACCTCGAATCGCAGCGGGTCATTGCGGAGCAGGCGCTCCACCGGGCCGAGGTCCCGCGGCTCGCGGCGCAGCGTGACTTCGAGGCGGTAGTCGGTGTTGGCGACGATGCGCTGCAGGTCCTCGAACGATGGTGCGCTCCGGCCGGTCTCGTAGCGGCTCAGGGCTGTCTGCCCGACGCCGCTGTCGCCGGCCAGGGCGGACTGGCTGAGGTCTCCAGTGCGGAGTCGGGCTTGCGTGATCAGCCAGCCGGCGGGGATGACCGCGTCCGGGCTCGGGTACCTGGCCATGCTTCCTCCAGCGTTATGCCATTTGAAACTAGCGCTATGCCAGTTTGGCATGGCGCTGGCTCTCATGTCAGGAATTTGGCGCACCCTGGGGATATGGCAGGGAAGATCTCGCGGGCGCCCGCTGTGGTCATCAGGCCGCCGTTCGAGCTGATGCGGCCGCGGCCCGCGGCCGTGCTGCCGCCGGAGGATGCGTTCCCGGGCGGGGTCTTGTACGAGGTGAAGCTGGACGGCGTCCGCTCAGCCGCCTGGCGTGGAGACGGCGACGTCCAGCTCTGGTCACGCCAGGGCAACCAGCTGTCCGACCGCTACCCCGAACTGCTTCCCGCCCTGCGGGCGGTCGTGAAGCCGGGCGTGACCCTGGATGGTGAGATCTGCGCCTGGTCCGGAGGTCGGATCGACTTCCGGCAGCTCCTGCGCTCCCCGGCCAGGCGCCGGGCGGAGGGCGTCGCCCTGAGCTACGTCGCGTGGGATGTGCTCTCGCGCCCGGGTGAAGATCTTCGCGATCTTCCACTCGCTGTACGGCGAGGAATCCTTGTGGGACTGCTGGCCGATGCAGGGGCTCAGGTTCAGCCGGTGATGGCCACCCAGGACAGGGAGCAGGCGCTGGCCTGGTTCGAGGGGCTCGTCCAAGCCGGTGTCGAGGGGGTGGTGGGCAAGGCGCTCGCCGGCCGGTATGCGCCTGCGACGCCGGCGCGCGTTTCGTGGGTGAAAGTGCGCCATCGGACGACGACGGACGGTCTGCTGCTCGGGGTGGCCGGCTCGGCCCGGAGACCGGACGCGGTGCTGGTCCAGCTTCCCGATGGGCGGCGCGAGCTCACGTCGCCGCGGCTCACCGCGGCGCAGGCCGGTCAGGTCGCCGAGGCCATCACCGGGCTCCTGCGGCCGCCCGAGTCCGGGGCGTGCTGGCTCACCGAGCCGTATCCCGTGGCCGAGGTCCTCGTGGGCACCGGGCGCCACGCCACGGTGCGCTTCGTCCGCATGAGGCCACCGGAGTAGGACCGGTCAGCCGTGGTCCAGGGCACCGCTGGCGACGCCCATCGTCCCGCCTCGGCGACGTCGCTCCGCCGCGTCCGAAGTTCCAACGAGGGTGCTCGTGAACCGGTTCGTGACGAACCGGCGCCGTCAACGACTGGCCGCTTCCCTGAGGGTGAATCACGGCAGAGCTGGCCGCCCCGATCCGGACCGGCGTCCGGCACCGTTACGTACGCCGCGCGATCAACCCGCCGCGACCAACCCGCCGCGACCAACCGGTCCGCCGCGCGGCCGGGTTGCGGCATCCTGCCTGCGTGACCACCACCCTGCACATCAGCCTTGCCCAGCTCCGCGCCGCCTGCGCCGCCATGGGCGTGGCCGTTCCGGCCGAGCTGGAGCGTGAGGACGAAGCCGTCCAGCGCGCGGCCCTCGCTGCTCACCTGCACCGGGCCACGGACTGTGTGACTGCCTCCATGGACATGGAGATTCAGGCCGAGGTCCGCGACGCGGCCGGCCGCAGGCCTGAGCTGTGGCCTGAGCCGGAGGACCACACCACCGCGGTGTTCCACCTTCTGGACCGGATCGACCCACACCTCGACGCCATGACCGTCGACCTGTCCGCACCGGGTGCCGTTGCCGTTCCCTGGCCGTTGGATGGCGAGCCCACGGTGAGGCTGGAGGGCTTCGCCTTGACCGCCGTCCGCATGCTCTACGCAATCGGCGACGCCCTCCGCTTCCGGGCGCAGCCGGAGGACCACGGCGACGGCCACCCCGCCGATCAGCTGATCGAGCGCATCCACGACGCCCTCAGAATCTCCAGCGCCACCCTCGCCCGCCGCGAGGCCGCTGCCGTGGGCGTGGACCTGGACGAGGAGCTGTAACCACCTGGCTTCCCAGCGCTCGGGGTGGAGCCTCCCGCCAGCCGTCCGCCAGGCCCCCGGACCGGGCGGGGAGCGAACCTTACCCAGTCCGGTGCCCGAGAGTGCGGGTGGGGCCCGCAGACCCCACCCGCATGCTCAGCTCGTCCCTTGGAGAGCTTCGGCCGCTGGCAACGGATCCTCGTCCTCGATGGACCACGAGAGGGTGATGTAGCGGCCGCCGTGACCGTTGTCGAAGATGTCGGCGCTGGCGCAGCGCACGGCGACGTCCGGCAGGCCGGCGACCCGGACCCGGCTAAGGACGGCGTCCTGGAGGGGGATGTAGGCGGGCGGCTCGGTGTCGCCGCCCAACTCCATCCATCCAGGCGCGCCGGGTTCCCACTTTCCCGGGGTCCTGCGCACCAGCGCGGCGTTGTAGAGAGTCACGCTCGACCCGTTGGGCAGGGTGACGATCGCCGGTTCACGCGGCTCGTAGCTGTTGGACCACCCGTCCTGGTAGAGCCACACGTCGACGGCGGCTCCGTCGAAGAGCGGGTTCTCGTCGCTGCCGCCGACCTGCCGGGGGAAGCCGGCCATCCGGGTGCGCATCCGGGCGACGATGTCGCGCCGCACCGCGATCCGCTGGGAGATCTGGGTGAGCGTCATCGTGTCCGACCGCTGGACTCCCGTGGCGGCCGGGGTGCGGGTGTCGACGTCCAGCCAGGTCCGCCCGTCGTCGTGGATCGGACGCGTGGTGGTGAAGTACTCGCTCAGCAGCGTGGTGAGGGTCTCGACGGTTCGGCTGGTACCGGCGACGCTCAGCCGGGCGATGCCGCGGGGCGGGGTGTCGTGGTCAGACATGGCGGTTCACCACGATGGTCGGGCCCAGCGTGTCCAGTCGGTCGTCCACCCTGGCGGTGGCCTCGTCCAGGCGGACCTTGTGGGGCTGCTCGGAGACGCGGCCGGTGCTGGTTCGGCAGGGGGCACCTTCACCGGCAGCGCACTTCGGGCTTCCGCAGATGATCGCCAGCGTCTCGGCGCGGATCGCCGCGGCGCGCTCGGCCGCACGCCGTGAGGACGCCGCCCGGGACTCGACGAAATGCACGCCGGCCATCGCCGCGGGGAACGTCGTCGTCTCCACCTCTTCGCGGAAGGCGGCGGCGAACGGGTTGCTGGCCGGCTTGGCGCGGTCGGCCAGCAGCTCCAGCTGCAGGTGGGTCGGAACGACGGCAGGACCACCGTACGTGCTCCGGTCACCGTGGGCTGCGGCAGCTCCCCAGGGAGCCCCGTCGGTGGGGAACGTCGTCGCCATGGCGATGTCGCCGGCCGCGATGGCGGTCAAGCGCTGGAACAGCGCGGCCTCCGCGGCGAGCTGCTTGGCGCGGCGACGCCACTCCTCGATCAGGCCTTCGAGCTCGACGGGCTCGGCCACCGTTTCGGCGGCATACGCGAGCTGGCGCAGAAGCACGCCGGCCGCGGAGAGGTGGCCGGTGATCTCTTCCAGGGTGATGCGCTTGCCGGCTCGCAGGTGAGCGGTGTCGGTCTGGTCGGTGCTGGTCTGCCGGGCAGCGGTGTCAGTGGACATCGGCACACAGCTCCTTGAAGAGGCCGTGCTGGAGGGCCTTCGGGTAGCCGGAGGAGCCGACGGCGGTGATGAACAGGAGGCGGGTGGTGCCAGCCAGGACCTCGGAGGGCAGCGCGGCCAGGGCGCGGTCGGCGGCCCGGGCGCCAGTGGCCATGAACGCTGCCATGGCCAGGTGGAAGGCCGTAGTGGAGGGGATGCGCTCGTCGGGGGCGGGCTGCTGGGCCAGGTAACGGGCGGCGGCCTCGTGCCCGACGCCGTAGTGCCCGCCGCAGAGCAGGAACTGCAGCAGGAGCAGTGCCGCTTTGCGCCAGGCGGCCGGGCCACGCTCGTCGAGCGTGTCGAAAACGTCCTCGGCGTGCTCGGTGATCCGGTCCTCGACCGTGCCGTCGATCGCGGCCTGCAGCAGCAGAGGCAGCGGGAACCCGGCGGCCAGGTCCTGCGCCGACATGACCATGAAGCCGCCCGCTGCGAACGGGTTGTCCGGTACCCGCGTCAGCTCCTCCTCCGGCCCGTCGGCCGCCCAGCTCAAGGCACCCAGATCGTCCTGGCCGTCAAGGTCGTACCCATCGGCGTCGGGGCGGGGCTGGTGGAGTTCGGCCATGCCGGCCCAGAGGGTGAGCGCGTCGTCGAGGACCTCGCCGAGATCCGCCTCGGACATCGCCTCGATCAGGGTGCGCACGCGGGAGCCGTCGGTGTCCCCATTGCCGATCATCTGCTGGTTGGCCTCCCACAGGCGCTGGGACGGCGCGGACAACGAGGCCAGGGCAGCGGCGGGCATCTTGGACAGCGCGGCGAGCGGCATGCCGGCGACCGCGGCGACGGCCAGGCGGTCGCCCGCCAGAATGGCCGGAGTGGCGGAGCGCTGGCACGGCTGGCAGCCGGCCATCGCGGCGCCGATCAGGGCTTCGATCGGCCGCATGTTGACCTGCCGGTCGACGCCCCACGGGCGGCCGTCGAGCATGCCGATCTCCGGGCCGAGGTGCTTGTGGCCGGTGCCGTTGGCGGCTGCGGTGTAGGACTGCCCGGTGGCGGCCGCGCGCTTGCGGGCCTTCTTCTTCTGGGAACGCCGGTTCTGCGGCATCGCGAATCCTTCGGCGCGCACGCGGCTAGGGGTGCGGTCCCGCGATTCCGGACCCCGGCGCGCGAAGACCTCAGCGAGCAGGGCGGGTGGACCAGGTGAGCTGACGACGTGTGCGGTGCGGGAGCACGCCCAGGACTTGGGCCACTCCTACCACCTTGGCCGCTGTGCCGCCCGTTCGCGGGCCGTACGGCGGGACTCCGGCCCTCACACCGGCCGTTCCGGCCCTCACACGGGCCGGTCCCGCCATCATAGTGGCCGAAGGGTCCGGCAAGTGGCGAACACGGCTGTCAGGCCGTCACGTCCTTAAGCGGACTTGGCCTCGCGAGGCCAGTGGGCTGATGGCGGTCAAGCCCCGGTCGGCTGCTGCCCGTTCCACGCGAAGGCGGGGCCGCAGCCGCGGTCTGCTACTGGTTGCCTGTCCTGCCGCCAGCGGGCGTTGCTTCGGACCCGTCATGCCCGCGGGTGCTGCGTCAGCCGTTGCTGGATCGAGTCCACCGCTACCCCACCGCCGGGGTGCTCCGCGAGCTTGCCCTCACCGACCAGTGTCGTGACCCGGGGCCGACTGACTCCCAGCATGGCGGCGGCGACGCTGTGCGAGACCGCGTCGGCGCCGGGGTGCCCGACGCTGAGCGCCGCGATCCGTCCGAGCTCGGTCCCCCACCAGGTGTCGGGAATCGGAGTCTCGTCGGGGAAGAAGACGTTCACAAGATCGGTCACAGCTCCGGCGACCTCGTGGTCGTCGCCGCCGCGCAGCTGGAGCGAGAGCGTCTTCGCTGCCTGTTCGAGGCGGAAGCGAAGCTCCATCGTGAACTTCAGGTCGGAGGGTCCGAGGACCGTCTCGATCCTGAGGGCCAGGGCCTCGAACTGCTCGATGATCTCGTGGGTCAGCGGGTCGTCGGGCGTCATCGGTCCTCCGTACTGAGGCAGGTCAACGCGGGTTACCGCTTGCCGGTAACCCCTTGACTGCACCATAGCAGGGGTTACCTGTTCTTGGTAACCCCTGCGCGGAGGGCCTGGCATCCGGGGGTAGCAGCCAGGCGGTCGCAGCTGCCCGCGGGCGACCTAGCCGCTGTCGGCCCTGGTCCGAATGGCGATCCGCACAGGAACCATTCCCGGCCGGCGTCGTTCGGCAGAGGCGATCCGCTCATGCCGATTCGAAGGGACGATCCGCACGTGATTGTGAAGGCCTCCGCCACCACAGCCGCTCTCGTTTTCCTCGCCGTGTCGATGGCCCCGCCCGCCGCCGCGGCGCAGCGCTCCTCCGATGCCTGCACCCACAACTTCTACGGCACCAACACCACGCGCCCGGACGTGTGCATCGAGATCCACGGGGAGGGCACCTGGGCCGAGCGGGTCGTCGCCCGCTGGGTCAACGGCAGTGGCCAGCTCGACCGCTGGGGCGTGCTGCACGAAGGGAACGGCCGTTCCGTCCACGGCGATGTCCGGGCCCACGACGCCGGCAGGGACCTGGTGGCCGAGTGGCGCGACATCCGCCTGGAGAAGGGGAAGGCCTGCGTCTCGTTCACCGGGCTCGAGAGCTGGGCGTGCCAGGAGGTCAAGCCGTAGCCCGCGCCCCGGACGAGCGGAAGCCGCCGCTCGTCGTAGTGGTGCGCCGCCGTCCTGCACCGGTATGTCCAGGGCGTCTGGCACCATACGGCAGAACCCAAGTTCCTTGATCGAAAGTGGGCATGATGAACCGAACCGAACTGGTCGCAGCTCTGGCCGACCGCGCCAACGTCTCGAAGAAGGACGCCGAAGCGGTCGTCTCGGCGTTCGCCGAGGTCGCCGGCGAGATCGTCATGAAAGGCGACGAGAAGCTCGTGATCCCCGGCTTCCTGACCCTGGAGCGTGTCCACCGCGCCGCCCGTCAGGCGCGCAACCCGCAGACCGGGGAGCCGATCGAGATCGCGGCCGGCTACGGCGTCAAGGCCACGGCCGGTTCCAAGCTCAAGGCCGCCGTCGCCGTCAAGTGAACCGCGCGGCCCGGGCACCATTGGGGCCCGGGCCATCGGGCCCAATTCCCCCTCTCTTCCCGCACCGGCACGTCGACCGTGGTCGACCGATCGCTCGGTCACGGCCGCGCTCGTTCGGGGTTCGCGCCCGCGCGGCTACGCCGAGTTGGTCTCCGAGCGCCAGGGCCGCCGGTTGGCCGCCATCCGCGCGATCTGAAGACCGAACACTCCCGAGACCGCTCCGCAGGGCGGGCCCACCCACTGCAGCACCGGGTTCGCCAGGTCGCCGAGATGGCCGTGCAGGTAGGCGAAGAACCCTCCGGCCGTGAGCGCGGCGAACAGGAGGCGCACGCCCCAGGTTGCGAAGCCGTTCGAGCCGATCCGGGCGGCTGCGGCCACGTTCCCGCCGACCACCACCACCGGCAGCAGCCACCAGAAAACGTTGTCCGCGTCGTAGCGCTGGGCCGCGTACCACGACGTCGTCGCCGCGTAGTACAGGTACAGGCCCGAGACGAGGATCCCGAGCAGGGCGATGCCCGTCCACTCGAACCAATCATCGCCACGCGCCGCAATGCGACTGTCACTATTCGTCATGATGGCCAGGATGTCAGCCCCAAGTCCGCGCTGGAACCGGGTTTGCAACACCCAGGGCACGCGTGACCGCCCCGGCCCGGTGCCATCGGGCCCTCCAGGGGTCAGCCGCAAAGAATCTTGGAAATCCACGTGGGGTGCCCGGCCGTGGGCCACATACAAGCGGGCACACCGCGGGACCTACAGCTCGGCGTGATGCGGGAGTTGGTCGTTCATGCGGAGATTGGGCCGTGCCGCCGGACCTAGGCTGATGGCCCCGCAGGTTGACGGACGCGAGTTTCTGCCACTGAAGACCGACCGCGAGGACGGGACGCGACGTAGGTTGTCACGATGACCGAATTCCTGCCGCCCGGCGGCATCGTGCTCGATGCGGACGAACTGGATGCCCGGTGGGCGGATGCATGGCGGCCGGAACAGGTCGTGGAGCGGTTGGGCGGGGTCCGTGCGCCCTGGTGTATTGCGGCAGGTTGGGCGCTGGACCTGTTCCGAGGAGAACAGTCGCGCCCGCACGGCGATCTGGAGGTCGCGGTGCCCGCGGCGGGGTTCCCGGAGGTCCGGAACCGTTTCCCCGGGTACGCGTTCGACGCGGTGGGTTCGGGGCGGGTCTGGCCGGCGGCGAGGGCTGAGGCCCTGGCAGCCACCCACCAGACCTGGCTGCGGGATCCGGCGAGCGGTCAGTTCCTGCTCGATGTCTTCCGCGAACCGCACGAGGGCGGGACCTGGATCTGTCGGCGGAACGAGAGTCTGCGGCTGTCGTACGACTCGATCATCGAGCGGACAGCAGACGGGATCCCCTACCTGATGCCGGAACTGGTGCTGCTGTTCAAAGCGAAGGCGGCGCGGCCCAAGGATCAGGCGGACTTCGACGGTGCGCTGCCGCTGCTGAGCCGAGCGCGGCGTAACGTCCTCAGCGGGTGGCTGGAGCGCGTGCACCCCGGTCACCCGTGGCTGGCAGAGCTGGCGGAATAGCGCCTCCCGGTGCCGGACAAACCTCACCG
Source organism: Kitasatospora sp. NPDC086791 (assembly GCF_040685975.1). Classification (NCBI taxonomy): domain Bacteria; kingdom Bacillati; phylum Actinomycetota; class Actinomycetes; order Kitasatosporales; family Streptomycetaceae; genus Kitasatospora; species Kitasatospora sp. NPDC086791. The sequence goes on from NZ_JBFBOC010000038.1 coordinate 17,795, forward strand.
GCAGAACCTCGCGTCGGCCTGGAAGCAGCGGTCGACCGAACCTGCCGGCAATGGGTGAATCGGCTCCGGGCTCTTCCCCGTCCCGCTATCGTGAGCTGGTCAGCAAGCAGGAGGAGGAGCGATGTCTTGGGTATCCGGTGATCACCTCCGGCGCAGGCGCCACCACTCACTGATCGCCCCCGGGCTGCGTGCGCCGCTGCTGGTGCTCGCCGGGGCAAGCTCGACCGTGGGCTCCCTGATCGCCGTCGACCACCTGCTGCACGGCACCACCCGGACCGTCGCACAGGGCCTGATCCCGGCCGGCTTCTTCTGTCTGACGATGGCCGTCGCCGTCGCCTTCCGCCGCTACTTCACCGCGTAGGCGGGGCGGGCGGGACCAGACCCTGCGCCGTCGCTTCGGCACCGCGGCGGATGGCGGCCGTCATCGCCTCGTGCACCGCCTGCGCGGATCCCCGGTCCAGGGCCGGTACGGGGCTCCCTTCCACGGCGTACCACTCGGCAGCGCCGTCGTACTGGACGCTCAGGATCGCGAAGCGCCCGTCCCAGGCCGTCCGCAGGGTCAGGTCGCCCGTGATGACGCCGACCTCCACGGTCATCACGCCGCCTGGCCCGGCGGTAATGCCGGTTGTCACCAGGGGTGCGCCGTCGCTGGCCGGGCCGGGCCCGCCGCCGCTCACGAGCCGGCCGGGCAGGTGTCGATCATCTGCCCGAAAGCCGTCCTCTGCGCCTCGGTGACGGTGAGCTTGTAGAACGCCAGGACATTCACCTGGGCCTTCGCGTACGGGCACCAGGCGTCCTTGACCGGGGGCTTCCATGCGTCGGCCATCTGGTCGCCCTTCGACCGGTTCGACGCGGACGACACGGGAGCAAGCTGAGGCCGTGTAAGGTCATTCGCGAGCGCGCTTCGTTGATCGTCGGTCCAGGAATCGGCCCCAGCCCGCCAGGCCGCTGCCAAGGGCACTACGTGGTCAATGTCGATCTTGGTCGCGTCGTTGATCACAAGACCGTCGTAGACCGATGTCCAACTCCCCGACGTGGCACGGCACTTCGCATCGGTCGATACGGACTGCCCATCGCGCTTCAGGATGACCTCGCGGGTATCACAACCCTGGCCTTGCATGTTCCAGTGCGGGAACCGGTCACGGCTGTACCCCGTCATCGGCCGCGGCTGGGCAACCGTCAGGGCAGCGAGCTGCGCCCTGGCCTCGTCCGCCGACGAGGGCTGAGGCCCAGGCCATACCACGGTGCCCGCAGCGACGGAGGTCGCGGACGGGGCAGGCTTCGCCGCCGTGCCGGGCGCAGTCGGATGCGAGCACCCGCCGAGCGACGAGACCGCGAGGACCACCGCGCTCGCGCCGACCGCGGCGCCCCGGAATGCCTGAGGCAGGATACGCACGGCGACAGCCTGCCCACCTCTGCACCTCGTCATCAAACCGGCGCGCCGCGCGTGGTCGGAGCCGTGAATCGACAGTCTGGACAAGGCTGTCAGCCTGTCGGCATTGCGGAGCCTGGGAAGCGGACGCGGTACGGGTGCCGGTACTCGGCCTCGCCACTGATGAGGAGCCCGGAGGGGTCCACGAGGCCGGCGGCCCGGGCAATACGCACGTTGGAGGTTCGCCGTGTTCGGTCAGCGGGTGCGCCGGTGCTCCAGCCAGTCCAGCAGCAACTTCAGGGTCAGGTCGTCCAGGGGGCGAACGCGGCCGGCGATGGTCAGCCGCCGGTTGCCGATGTCGACGTCATCGAGCATGAGGGTGCCGATCTGGGCGACTCGCGCGGCGTGGACTGCGGCAAGCCGACGGCGGGTGTGGGGCGGGCGGCGGCCGAAGCCACCGCGAGACGGTCAGGACACGGGCTGCCGACCCTGATTGTCGAGGTGACAGCGAGCGGTCAGGAGTCAGGGTCGACTTCGGGGTGCGTGACCCGCACGGGCTTGCCCAGCGACCGGGCGTAGGCGATTTCGGCTCGGGTGCTGTCTCCGATGTAGTCGCCGACTACAAGCACCTCATCAGCGAGCCGGATCTTCGCCCGGTGCAGATCGTCGAGTCGAACTTTCAGCGCCTCGGCCTCGCCAGGATCAGACCAAAGTTCGTGTGGCGACTTCATGTCACAGCCCGGTTTGACGACAATATGCCCAGCTTTGGTCTCCCGCAGATCGGCCTCGTTCATCTCGGTCATGAAACGGGTGGAGCCGCAGATCACGACGATACGCGGGAGATTCAACAGCTTCTTCGCATCGGCGAGCTTCTCCTCGGGGGTGAGCAGTTGCGGGTATGACACTGGTTCCTCCTGGGGGTGCGCTCCAAGGGATGCCTGCGGAGACGAGAACAAGGGTGTCCAAGATCGTTTTGTGATAGGGCCCGACAAGCGTGTCCATCAACTTGCGGGCAACGGCCCCGACGTCCTCACCACCGATCACACTCACTTCCCGCCAGCCATCACGGACACTCCCATCCCCAGTTCCCCCGACGCTGGGACATGTCTGGTCGTCTACAGCAGGCCGAGGTGGTCGAGTCCGCGGTAGGCGAGCTCGACGTCGGTCATCAGGCCGGCCCGCATGACCTTCTTGAACTCATCGAGTCCAATCAGCTCAACGGTGACGAACTCCATCTCTTCGAGCTCCTGTTCGGCGACGCGGACGCAGTTGCGGGCGACGAAGCCGTGGCGCTTGGCGGTCGATCCGGCGTCGTCCCAGCAGGAGCCCGCAGGCTCGATGTCGCCCTTGTAGCCGGTTTCCTCCAGGAGTTCACGCTGGGCCGTCTCGGCAGGGTCCTCACCTTCCTCGACGAACCCGCCAGGCATCTCGTACAGCGTCGCGTCCGGGCCGGGCCGGTACTGCCTGGCGATGATGACCCGGTTGTCAGGCGTCAGGGCGAGCACCGCGGCGGCCGAGGGCTCCCGACGGATCAGCTTGTCCCGAACGGTGCCGTCCGGCAGACGGTAGGTCACCTTGTCGAGGGACCTGCCTGCCACCTCAAAGATGGTGGTGCGGCCTTCCTCGGTCCATCGCTCGCTCATCGTCTTCGCCTTTCGGTGATTCCTGCGCGTGGGCGCGAATGGTGGTTGGAGTAGTACCTGTGATGTCAGGCAATCGGGCGCAGCACACGGCGGCTCTGGTGGGTGAACTCGCGTACGGCGGGGTCGTTCGCCCACGGTTGGAGGTCCTTCACGACCCGCCTGAGGTAGTCCTGTGCCCTGGTGGATTCGACGCCTCCGAGGATGCCGAGTGCTTGCTGGCCGACGGCGAGCCCTTGGTCGAGGTTGCCCATCTGCAGGTGGGCGCTGGCGGTGACGGCCTGGCGGATTCCGGTGGCTCGGGTGTACTGGTCGGATGGCATCGCGTCCGCCTGCGAGCTCCAGGCGAGCGCGGCCTTCGGGTTTTTCAGGTCGCGCTCGATCTCGGTGGCGTCTGAGGAGAGCCGGGTGTGGCTGTAGTACTCCAGCCATGCCGGGTCGCGGCCGTCGTCGCGGATGGAGTCCAGGAGATCCTCGGCTTCGCGTAGTGCCCAGGCGGCGCTGGCGCTGTCGCCGGCCTTGCCGTGGGCGCGGGCCTGGGCCAGCTTGGCGAAGCTCAGGACGCGGGGTGCCGCGACGTCCTTGGCGCGGTTGTAGGCGCCCTCGGCCATGTCGATGGCTTCGTCGGCAAATCCGCGGATCAGTGCCTGGAGTGCCATGGTGGTCAGGACGTAGCACCCGGTCTCGACGTCTCCGCCAGCCTTGGCCATGCGCAGGGCCTGAATGAAGTGGCGCTGCGCGATGCCGTGCTGGCCGATGTCGAAGGCGCTCCAGCCGGCCAGGCGCGAGAGCTCGGCGGTGACCGCGAAGAGCTGGCGGCCGACCGGCTCGCTGAACGTGCTGTTGAGCAGCGGGGCTGCGCGCTGGTCAAGGCAGGCGTTGACGGAGCTCAGCTTCCAGTTCCCGCCGCCGTAGCGGGCGTCCCATTTGCGGGCTTCCTCGGCGGTCTCGCGGAGTTCGTCGATGTCCGCCTGGCCGACCCGGCGACCGCCGCGGGCGGTGCGGACCTCGTCGTCGGGGCTGGAGAGCCAGCGGATCGTGGGGTCGGTGAAGCTGCCGATGGCGAATGACGCTGCGCCGTTGATGAGGGTTCGGCGGTTCACGGTGCTCCAGTACTCGGCGGCGGCGCGCAGGGCGACGGCTGGATCCCTCGGGAAGGCGAGTCCCGTGTCGGCGGGTACCGCTGTGCGGGCGGCCATGCCGATGTCGGCCAGGCTCACTCTCCGTCCGATGCGGTCGCTGAGGAGCGTAGCGATGAGCTCAGGGATCGGAGGCTTGGGAACCATCCCCTTCTCGGTCCAGTTCGTCCAGCTCCTGTAGGTGTAACTGCGGGGCTGGCCGGCCTGTTCACACAGCTTGTTCAGGCGATGGGCCAGCGACTTCTTGGACGAGCCGGACTCCTCGACTATTCGGGCGAGAGCTGTGTTCGGCTTCCTGTCCCGGGGTTCCGCGATCCCCACGTGAGTACCCACTTTCGGATGATCACCCTTGGTGCTGCCACATTGACGGAACGTCAGAGCCTAGGAGCTGTCCGGCCGATCATGAGCGGAGCCAGGGGTAAGGCTCACCCGATTTGCTCGGCGATTGCCAGGAGGTCGGGGTGCAACCGGTCTATAGAGAGCTCAACGCCCAACAGTCGGCCGTTCGTGTCGAAGTCGAGCACCGCAGCCATGTCATCGCCAGCGATCGCTTGTCGTACTGCTTCACCAGGAGCGATGGTGTCGACCAAGTAGATGTAGGCCATGCCTGCCTTGGCGTCATACGTAACCCGCGTTCTCTTCATCCCCGCCCCTCGATCGCACCAGATGCCCCACCAGGCTATCGGCCACAAGATCGCTGGGGCAGGCGCCAGGTTTCGCTTGGTCGATCATGTGACCATCACCCGACCCGGTCGTTGAATCGGGCATGGGGCGGGGTGATCTGACGGATGCCGAGTGGGAACGGCTGCGGCCGTTCCTCCCGGTCAGTAACAGGCGTTGTGGGCGGTGGCGGGATCATCGGCAGGTGATCGATGGGATCCTGCACCGGGTGCGGACCGGTGTGCACTGGCGGGACCTGCCCGAGCGGTTCGGGCCGTGGAAGACGGTCTACGAACGCCACCGGCTATGGTCCGCGGACGGCACTTGGGAGCGCCTGCTCCAGCAGGTTCAGGCCGAGGCGGACGCGGCCGGCGACATCGACTGGGACATCTCGGTCGACTCCACCGCCGTGCGAGCGCACCAGCACGCGGCCGGCGCCCGCACCGACCCACCGCCGACCCTCGCGTCAAAGGGGGTTGGGCCGGCAGAACACCAGGACGAGACGCCGTGGCAGAGCCTCGCCGCCCGCCTGGCGGAGGTGGTGCTGGAGGTGAGGGCCTGGGCCGCTCGCGCGGCGGGTTCACCACCAAGGTCCACCTGAGCGCGGACGGCCGCTGCCGCCCGCTGTCCCTGGTCGTCACCGCCGGGCAGCGGGCGGACTGCACGCAGTTCGAAGCGGTGCTGGAGAAAATCCGCGTCCCGCGGACCGGTCCGGGCAGGCCCCGCAAGACGCCCGACAGTGTGGCCTGCGACAAGGCGTACAGCAACGGGCCGTGCCGCGCCTACCTGCGCAGACGCGGCATCCGCCACACGATCCCGGAAAAGACGGACAGTCGGGCCGCACGTCTGCGCAAGGGCTCACACGGCGGACGGCCACCCGGCTTCGACGAGGAACGGTACAAGAAACGCAACACCGTCGAACGGGCCATCAACAAGCTCAAGCACGCCCGAGCCGTCGCCACCCGATACGACAAGCGCGGCTACGTCTACCTCGGCACCGTCACCGCAGCAGCACTCGTCATCTGGCTCCGCTCATGATCGGCCGGACAGCTCCTAAGGGCTGTCCCGTTATTGATCTTCGGGCGTCTCGGGCGCGGGCCGATGCTCGGTGACCGCCCGCCTCACGCGGCCTGGAGAAGGTTGTGCAGGCGGGCGACGCCGAGCATGGCGTGGTGGACGCCGTTGCCTTTGAGGCGGCAGTCGCGAAGGATCTTCCAGGTCTTCATCCGGGCGAAGACGTGCTCGACACGGGCGCGGACCTGCTTGTGTTCGCGGTTGTGGTCGGCCTGCCACTCGGTGAGCTCGCCGCCGCGTGGCCGGCGGTGCGGGATGACCAGGCCGGTGCCCGGATATCCGCCGTCGGCGATGGTCGTCGTCCGGCCAACGGCTACCTTCGCGCCGGATTCCTCCCAGGCCTTGCAGTCGTTGCGGTTGCCCGGCAGGGGCTTGCCGACCGCGACGATCAGCTGGGTGTGGGCGTCGATGACGACCTGGTGGTTGGTGGAGTAGCGGTAGTTCTTCGACTGCTCGGCGATCGTGTGGTCGCGGGTGGGGACCAGGGTGCCGTCGACGATCAGCACGGTGCCCTTGCGGAACCGGCGCCGCGGATTGAGCGCGAGCAGGGGCCCGATGTGGTCGATGATCCGGCCGGCCGCCGACTTCGACACCCCGAACAGCAGCGCGAGCTGCCGCAGTGTCAGGTTCGTGCGCCAGTAGGCAGCGACCAGCAGGACACGGTCCTCCAACGGCAACGACCATGGGCGCCCTGGCCGGGGCCGATCGGCCCCCTCTCGGCGCAACATCGTGATCAGCTTGCCGAAGTCCTTCGGCCTCAACCCGCTGAACGGGCTTATCCAGGAGCGTTCCGACGCGGTGATCACCTGAGCCACGACAAGATCATGACACCGAGGTGCTTGGACCTCCGGACCGGTCGAGGGCGGTGATGCGGAGGTCGCCGGCCCAACTCTCGCAACGGACCGTCCCCGAGACGAAGTCCAGCTCAAGCGCGGTGCGTCCCGTGAGCGGCTCCCACTCCTCCCGGGCGGCGAGCACGGTGTCGCCGAGGTGACGAGCGAAGGGAGTTTCGTCGGCGTCGAGCTGGACGTCGATCCGACCCCAGTCGCCCATGTCATAGCCCTCGTAGGGCTCGGCTTGGTCAACCACCAGGCACCAGTCCGTTCCGCTCATCACGTGGGTAGAGACGCCGTGATCATCGACCAGCCACAGCTCAACCGGCGTGGCGTCCCTCCGGGCCTCGTACACATGCCAGGACGCCGCCAGGCGGACCAGCCGGCGGCCGACCAGCGACCGCGGATCTACTCCGGGGCCGTGAGCTGGGCATACAGGCTTCGAGGACTCCACACCCAGGACCGTACCGCGACTTGCGTCCCGGCTCATCTGCCTTTACGGGACAGCCCTTAGGGCAGGGGGTGTACATCCGGAGGCCGTTTCGTGGACCGTGACCCCCCTCTGTGACCCTCCCCCTGGCTGGCGCGAACCGGTTCGCTGGGCGCAGGCGACGGAGCCGGTCGAGGTGACCTCGGCCGGCCCTGGTAGCCCCTTGCATCGGCGGGGGCGCCGTGCGTCAGGTGCCGTCGGGGAGGGAGGAGTCGTGACGGTTGTGTCCTTGCCGGGCGGGAGGTGCCGTCCCGGTGCGGGGTCCGCCTCAGGTGGCCAGGGCTTGGGCCAGGTGGTCGGCGGCCCGGCCGTTGAGGGCGAGCTGGAGATCAGTGGCTCGGGAGCGCACCAGGCCGCTGCGGTGCAGGAGCGGCAGTTCGGTCCAGACTCTGGCCGCAAGGTCTGCGGCAGCGCCGTGGTTGCCCTCGATCCGGCGGCAGGCCGCCGCCGTCGCCGCTGCACCGAGGAGTCGCCGCCGGTTCACGCCATCTTCCCTTCACTGCAGAGGTCGGCCTGGTCGGTGGTGGCGATCCGTCCCCGCAGAAGCGCTCGCTCGGCGCGTTCAGCACGTCATCTCGAGGAATTCGCGTACCGGGGCGGCGTTGCTGTGCGCGGCCAACTTGGACCGCAGGCTTTCGAGAGTGCTCGATCCACGGGCGGAAGTCACTCCGCCCATGTTCTCCACCGCTTGATGCGCCGCCACCACCGCGCCAGCCAGGTCGTTCAGGTCGATGCGGGCATCGGCCTGCCGAGCGAGGTAGATGGCGTAGCCGCGGGGGAAGGCATCGCCGTTATAGGCCTCGCTCGAGTGGGCGGTCGTCGCGGCATCGAAGTGCCGAAGGGCCTGCGCGGGATTCTTGAGGTTGAGGGCCGAGGACCCGATCAGTTGGTATGCCTCTCCCAGATTGAACCAGTAGATGCAGTCAGGGTCGTCGGCGATGTCACCGGCCTGGCCGTAGGCATCGAGCGCGGCATTGGCGGCGCGGTCGGCGGCACGGCGGTCTCCGGCGTGGGCGTGGGCGCGGCAGGCGCGCGCGTGCAGCATGGCGGTCATCCGGGCCGAACCGGCCCTGGGTGCGGCGGCGAGCGCGGCTTCGATCAGAGTGATCGCGCCTTGCGGGTCGCCGGTCGAGTAGTGCTGGATCGCCCAGAAGGACAGCGTGTTGATGCCGACGACGGGGTCTCCGGAGCTGGCGGCGGCCCGCATCGCGGTGGCGAAGTGGCGCTCGGCCTGTGCGTGACGGCCGCTGTCGTAGGCGGTCCAGCCTGCCGAACGGGAGGCCTCGGCAGCCGCGGCGTACAGCCGGCGTCCGACGGCCTCGGTGTAGGAGCAGGCCTTGAGCCGGGTCCTAATCATCTTGAGTTCCTGCACGGCCGCGCCGTACACCTCGCCAGATCCGACTTGATCGTCGAGGCGGCGCAGCGCGGCCAGGCGTTGCTCAAAGTAGTCGGCAGTCTCGGCACCGACCCGACGGCCTCGTTCGGCGTCGGTGGCCTCAGCGCTGGGCGCGGTGGCCCAGTTCGCGGTCATGGCCGACAGCCCGACTGCTGTGGTGATGAGGAAGTTCCTGCGGTCCACGGGCGCTCCCACCTTCTCCAGTGTCTTGACGGTACCCGCGGTGGTCCACGGGGAATCGAAGTACAGGTGGTCGTCTCCTTCGGTGACCACCAGGCGCAGCCATTCCGGCCATCCCAGGTCAATGACGTCCTCGGGCGAGATGCCTTCCAAGTCGGCCATAGCGATCTGGGTCTCAAGCTCCGGTTCGGCGCCTCGCTTCCAGCGGGAAAACTTCGTCTTCCCGGCAGCCATCCCTCCGTAGCCAAGCCGTTTGTGACGCTCAGCCACCCGCGTCAGATAGCCCTCCGCGGTGCAGCGGCGCCGAGCGAGCAGGTACTCAAGGCGTCGAGCCGTCGGGCTCTGCATGGCGGACCTCCCGGGAAGCGGACAGCACCAGTGTGGCGGCCGGGAGGTACCTGGCGGGAGGGTCTGCGCGCGGGGACAACTGGAGACAACTGGAGGCCTCGGAGGGCCACGCCCACCTGCTTCCGAATGTCGGCCGGTCCCGGTTACCTGGTCCGGTGCGGAACCGACGGGGCGTCACCTGCGCCGCGCCGTCATCCCGATCCGGCCGCCGGCTTCGGCCGATGCCGCAGGGGCGCGCGGCCGTCAGCGGCTTCCGGTCTGCCTCGAATCGGTGTGGGGCCTCTTCCCACCGCCGGTACAGGCGCCCGTCCGGTCATCTGGGCGAACCGGTCGAGTTTCAAGAGGAGACCGCAGTTGTTGGAATCCGGCGAAATCATCGCCGCCCGCGCCCGACGCGGGGCGCGGCTCGCAGACCTGGCTGGTCACACCGGACATCGTGCCCGCTCACTTCGCCATCGCTTCATTCCTTCCTCAGAAAGGTGCCCGATGCCGCTCTCGGTTCCCCGTCACGCCGCCGTGATCTTCTCTGGCGGCCTCGACTCCAGCACCGCCGCCTACCAGCTGGCCGCCGACGGCACCCGCCTCACGCTCCTGTCGATCGACTACGGGCAGCAGCACCGAACCGAACTCGACCACGCCGTCACCATCGCGGCGCAGTTGGAGGCCCGCCACCATGTTGTGGATCTGCGCTCGCTCGGTGCGCTGCTGGAGGGCAGCGCGCTGACCGACCGGAACGTGGACGTCCCGGACGGGCACTACGCTCACGAGACGATGCGCTCGACCGTGGTCCCGCACCGCAATGCGCTGTTGCTCGACATCGCCGTGTCGGTCGCACTCAGCGAAGGCGCCACCGCTGTGGTGTTCGGTGCCCATGCTGGCGACCACCCGATCTACCCGGACTGCCGGCCGCAGTTCCTCGCCGCTTTCCAGCAGATGGTCGCCGTTGCGAACGAGGGGCACCTTCCTCCGGGATTCGCGGTTTTCGCGCCGTTCCTGCATCTGACCAAGGCGGACATCGTGCGGATCGGAGCAGGCCTCGGAGTCCCGTTCGAGCTGACCTGGTCGTGCTATAGGGGCGGCACGGTGCACTGCGGCACCTGTGGCACCTGCGTGGAGCGCCGTGAGGCGTTCTGCCTGGCGGGCGTCGCCGACCCGACCGAGTACGCCGCCGCGTGGGCGGGTGCGTGATTGCCGTGGGCGTCTACACGATCGGCAAGCGGATGCGGTTCGAGGCCACCCGGCGCATCGACGGCGTGGTGGATGGCAACTCGATGACGGCCCAGGTCCTGCTGTCGGCGGACCGGCTCACCGACGTCGGGTTCGTGACCGACTTTGGGGACCTCGCCCCGTTACAGGAACACGTCGATCAGGCCCTCGACCACCGGGATCTCTCCGACGTTCTGGCGGACGCAAGCGACGAGGGCATCAGCCGGTACCTGTTCGACTGGGCCGCCGTCCACCTTCCGGCGGTAGCACGCAGGCGGCTGGCAGCGGTACAGCTGCTGACGGGCCGTCCCGTCACACCGGTTCGGCCCGTCGCCGTGCACTTCTCGGCCACCCACTGGCTGGAAGGCCTGAGCACAGGTCACAAGTGCGGGCGCCGCCACGGTCACGCCTACGTCGTCACCCTCCCCGGTCCCATGGGCGACCTGCTGCCGATTCCGTCCGAGCTGGCCGATCATGTCCACTCGACGCTGCACCGCCAGCTCCTCAACCGGGTCCTGGACCTCAATCCGACGTCCGAACAGCTCGCGGCGCACCTGGCCGGCTGGCTCGCCGACAAGGGGCTCACCGGGCCCGACGGGGCACCGCTTGCGGTCCGGGTGTCCGAGACCGAGAGCACCTGGGCCGAGTACCGCCAGGAGGCACTGTGACGACTCTGCGCACTGATCCGCACCCCAAGCGGCCGCCGCGGCTGCGCATCACGGAGATGTTCCGCGACACCGTCCAGGGCGAGGGGCCTTCGACCGGCCGGCGGGCCGCCTTCATCCGCTGTTGCGGCTGCAACCTGACGTGCGGCTGGTGTGACACGCCGGAGACCTGGGACAGCTCCCGGTTCGACCTGGCCGCGGAGTCGTCGTGGTGGGCGGTCGATGACCTCGCCGAGTGGGCGCTGGAGGGGACCGAGCCGATCATCGTGATCACTGGCGGCGAGCCGCTGTTGCAGCCGGGCGTCGTACCGCTGGCCGAGCGGCTGGTCGAGGACGGCCGTGAGGTCGAGTTCGAGACCAATGGCACCCTTGCCCCGCCGAGGCGCCTGGTCGACGCCGGCGTGTACTGGAACGTTTCGCCGAAGCTCAGCGGCGCCCACGTCGCCAAGGAGAGACGGATCGTCCCGGAGACGCTGCGCGCGTTCGCCGCACTGGAGCGAGCCCGCTTCAAGTTCGCGGTGACCGCGCTCACGGAGCTGGACGAGATCGCGGCCCTGGAAACCGAGTTCGGCCTGGACCCGGTGTGGGTGATGCCGGAGGGCACCACCCGGGAGGCCGTCCGGACCGGGCTGCAGAAGCTCGCGCAGCCCGTGATCGCCCGCGGCTGGAACCTCGGCACCCGCCTGCACATCGAGATCTGGGGGAACCGCCGTGGCAAGTAGCACCGGCACGACAGCACTCGTCGTCGTAGGCTGCTCCGCCCGCAAGAGTCCGTCCGAGCGGCCCATGGCCGCACTGGACCTGTACCAGGGCTGGTGCCTCCCGCACCTGCGGGCGCGTCTGCGGGGCCGCGGCGAGCTGCGGCAGCGGACGCTGATCCTCTCGGCCCGCCACGGGCTGCTGAAAGCCGACAACCCGATCCTGCCCTACGACCAGCCCCTCACCCCCGACCGGGCCGCCGCCCTCGAGACCGAGGTGCGCGCCGGACTCGCCGACCACCTCCGGGCGCTCCCGGCGGCCGAGGCGCTGCTCCTCCTCGAACCCGTCTACCTGGCACTCCTCGGCTACCCGCCGGTGCCGCTGGTGCACATCGTCACGGACCCCGTGCGGCATTGGTCGGCCGCCGAGGGCGTTCTCGACGCCTGGGGGTGGTGACGATGACGCCGACCGCCGGCCGCGTCTTCAACGGCCGCGCAACGTGGTTCCTGACCGAGGAGGCGTTCACCGTGGCCGCGGCCCTCATCGCCGAGCAGGAACGTCCGCGACAGCCGGACGTGGTGATCGGCCTGGCCCGAGGGGGTGTGCCGCTCGCCCGCCGTGTGGCCGAGCTGCTCCAGGTGCCCGTCGCCGAGGTGAACGCCCGCCACAACAGCACCGATGACCTCGCCGTGCCCGCGAGCGGCCAGGTCATCCTCGACGAGCCGGCGCTGCTGGAGGCGGTCGCCGGAACCCGCCGGGTCCTCGTCACCGACGACATCTGCGGCTCGGGCGCCACCCTGCACGCCGTGCGCGACCTCCTGCTCTGGCACACCGAGGCCGAGCTGCGCACCGCCGCGCTGTGCCGCAACGCCAGCGCCGCCTTCCCTGTCGACACCTGGGTGTACGGCGTCGGCGACTGGGTCGTTTTCCCCTGGGAGACGGCCCCGCCGCCCGACCACGCCCTGCTTCCCGTCCCCGCCCGGCTCTTCACCACACCGGAGGTACCGTGACCACCACTGCCCGCCCCGGGCCGGTCCGCACGATCGCGTTCGTCCTGTTCAGCTACCGTCCCGACGAGCCCGCTGGCTATGAGCGGACCGTCGGCGCGCTGGCCGCCGGATGCCGCGAGCTGGGCATCAACCCGCTGATCGTCACCGCCGGCCCGGCCGAGCCCGGCGACGGCGACTACCCGGAGATGGTCCGGCTCTCCTCCCTCGCGCTGCCCCGCCCGATCATGAAGCCGGGCATCCTCGCCGCCCTCGAGAAACCCGAGCCGGTCCGCGCCGAGCTGCGCGAGCTCCTCATCCGCCACGAGGCCGACCTGGTCGTGTGGGTGGACGCCCTGTACGGCCTCGGCTACCTGGACGCCGCCCCCACGGGCGTGCCCAGCGTCCTACAGGTCCACAAGGTCCGCGCCGACACCTACTTCGACCAGGCGATCGCCGCCGCCGGAGCGGTCCTGCCGATCAGCCCGTACATGGTCGAGGAAGCCCGCGCGCACGGCTACGACACCAGCGCCTGGACGATCGTCCCCAACCCGCTGATGGAAGCCATCGCCCCGGTACCCGTCCTGGCGCGTGAGAAGCTGCGGCACGACGGTCCGGTGCGGATCGTCTCGCGCGCCGAGCCCTACAAGGGCCTGGCCGAGCTGCTGTCCGCGATCCCCGCCGACTGGCAGCGCCCGGTCGAACTCGTGCTGGCCGAGGCCGGGTTCGAGTACTGGCCCGGCATGCAGCAGGACGTCGTCAACGCTGTGCGCGCCGCGGCCTCCAAGCGGCCCGACGTCGTCGCGGTCCTGGACCCGCTGCCGTGGGGCGAGGTCCAGCAGTTCTTCGCCGGCGCCGCTGCTACCGTGATCGCCTCCTACGAGCCCGAGACTTTCTGCAACACCGCCGCGGAGGCGATGTCGAACGGCACGCCCGTCGTCGGGTTCGGGATCGGCAACCTCCCGCATCTCGTCGGCGACGCAGGCGTCATGGTCCCGCTGGCGCAGGGCTACGAAGCGCTCTGGCAGGAGACGGGCCGGCTCCTGGACGACCCCGACCGTTACCGCGAGGTCTCGACGAACGCCCCTCGCCGCACCGAGCAGCACGCCCCGGCGGACGTCGTGCGGGCCCTGATCGCCGCCGCCCACGCCACCACCTGCTGAGCCACGCCACCCACGGATGCGCAGTGCAGCCGCACCCTCCGGGCGCTGCCCCGTTCCCCTTCCACGGAAAGAGGAGGGCCACCACCATGGTCTTCGGATTGACCCGCGGCGACCGCGTCCTGGTCGTCGCACCCCACCCTGACGACGAGACCCTCGGCGCGGGCGGCACAATCGCCCGGCTCGCCGAGGCCGGTATCGAGGTACACGTCCTCGCGGTCACCTGCCACTCCCAGCCCGGCGCCGGCGCCGAGGCCCGCCGCGACGAACTCGCCCAGGCCTGCGAGGCCCTGGGCGTGCACAGCCACCACATCGCCTGGACGGGCACCGCTGCAGCCCGCGGCCCCGGCGCCCACCAGGCCGCCCTCGTCCACCTGATCGAAGCCGGTGAGCACCTGTCGATCGCCAGCCTGCGCCCGCACGCCCTTCTCATCCCCGCCGACGGATCCTTCCACCAGGACCACAGGGCCGTTCACGACGCCGGACGCGCCGCCGCCCGGCCCTGCGGCGGCGCGCGTTCGTGCCCGCCGATCGTGCTCGGCTACGCCGGGCCGGAGGACGCCGCGTGGGGCCGCGGCTCCCAGGCCCGCACCGTGGCCGTCGACACCAGCAGCACGTGGCCGACGAAGGCGAAAGCGCTGGGCTGCTACCAGAGCCAGATGCACCCCGCCCCGCACCCGCGCAGCATCGAAGCCATCGCTGCGCGCGACACCGCCGAGGGCAGCACGTTCGGCTTCGCGAAGGCCGAGACGTTCACCGCCTATCGGATGGCGTGCTGATGGGCGCCCCGCGCACGGTGCTGGCCGCCCACCAGCCGGCCTACCTGCCATGGTGCGGGTTCTTCTCCCGCCTCCTGAACGTAGGCGAGTACACGGCCCTCGACCACGTCCAGTTCTCCGAGCGCGGCTGGCAGCACCGCAACCAGGTACGCGGCCCCGGCCAGCCGGTACTGCTCACCGTGCCAGTACGCCGGTCCTTCGGCCAGCCACTGACCGAGGCGCGCACCACCGACGGGCCGTGGCCGCGCCGCCACTGGCGCACCCTGACCGAGACCTACCGCCGGGCCCCATTCTGGACGCTGTACGCGGAGCACCTGCACGCGGTCTACGAGCAGCCGTGGACCCACCTGACCGACCTGAACCTCACCCTGACCCGGCTGTTCCTCGACGTCCTCGGCCTGGAGACCCGCGTGGTGCGCAGCAGCGAACTCTCCCCCCAGGGCACCGGCACCGAGATGCTGGTGGACCTGTGCCGGCTGCGGGGCGCCGACACGCTGCTGGTGGGCACCGGGGCGCTCGGCTACCTCAATGCCGCCCTGCTGCGCGAGCACGGCATCCAGGTGGAGATCGCCAGCTACACCCACCCCCGGTACGGTGCGGATCAGCGTGGCTGGGCCCCGAACCTGTCCGTCCTGGACCTCCTTATGCACGAGGGCCCGCGTGCCCGGGGCGTTCTCGCCGCCGGGGCACGGACCCGGGTGTGGGAGCCGACCCTGGAAGCGGTGACCCTGTGAGCGTCGACCTCGTCCCCCAGCCCGCCGCGGCGAGCCGGTCCTTCGACCACGCGCGCGTTCAGCGGCTGATCGGTGAACTCCTTGAAGCCTTCGGCGAGGATCCGGGCCGGCCGGGCCTGCGGGAGACCCCGCGTCGCGTCGCCGACGCCTGGCGGGAGCGGCTGTGCTACGACCCGGGCCGCACCGGCACGGTCTTCGACCACGAGACGGTGACCGTCGGCGGAAGCGAGCTGGTAATCGTCAACAGCATCGTCCTCAGCTCGACGTGCGAACACCACCTGCATTCCATGCGCCTGGTGGCGACCGTCGGCTACCGTCCCGCCGGTTGCGTCGTGGGCCTGTCGAAGATCCCCCGTATCGCCGAGCTCCACGCCCACCGGCTCCAGCTCCAGGAACGCATCGCCCGCGGCATCGCCGACGACCTGATGGACGTCGCGCAGACCAAGGACGTCGGCGTCATCATCCACGGCGAGCACCGGTGCATGACCCAGCGCGGCGTGCGTGCCGACCAGGCCCGCACCACCAGCGTCCTGCTCCACGGGTGCTTCGAGGAAGACCCGCAGTCGCAGGCGTGGCTGCGCGAGGCGGCGCAGCAGGTGGCCTCATGACCGCCGCCCAGAGGTGGGTCACGCTCGAGGGCACCAACGCCGTCGGCAAGACCCGCCTCGCCGCCCAAGCCGCGGCCGTCCTGGGGCCGGACTGCGTCGTCCTGACCGAACTGCCCGACACCGATCCGGACACGCTGCCCGGCCAGGTCGTCGCCGCGCTGGCCGGCGAGCACGATCCGTTCCTGCGCACCGGGCACCCGCTGACCGAGACGTTCGCACTGCTGGCGCTCGCCGTCAGGCGCCGCGAGCAGCCGCACGGTGCGAGCGTGATCATCGAGGACCGCGGGAGCGACAGCGTCGCCGTCTACCAGGCCCTAGTCGTCGCCGACGCCACCGGCACCGAGCCCTACCCGATCCTGCGTCAGCTCCTGGCCGTCGCCGACCGGTGGCGCCCGCGCGCCGACGTCACCCTCTTGCTGCGGGGTGACCCTGCCGTGTGCCAGACGCGATGGCAGCAGCGGGCTGGACGCCCGCTCACCGCCGACGAGACGGACTACCTGTACAGGGCCGCGGCCCTGTACGACCGCCTCGCCGATGACGACCCGGGCCGCTACCTGGTCGTCGACCTCGACAAGACCACCGACCAGGGGGCACTCGGCATCCTCACCGCCGCCTGCCGCCCGGCACCCGCTGCCACTGCCGGAGGCGCCCCGTGAAACGCCGCATCGTGACCCGACACCCGGTCACCCTGCTCTGGTCGCTGCGCAGCCTCTGCCCGCTGGCCTGCGACTACTGCTACTTCGGTCTGGTCGCCGACCACCAGATCGCCCCGCCCACCAAGGCCGGCCAGCTCTCGCACATCTCCCGCAACGACATGAACCGCAAGGAGGTCC
Organism: Kitasatospora sp. NPDC086791; assembly: GCF_040685975.1. Lineage (NCBI taxonomy): Bacteria > Bacillati > Actinomycetota > Actinomycetes > Kitasatosporales > Streptomycetaceae > Kitasatospora > Kitasatospora sp. NPDC086791. Next base: position 34,597 of record NZ_JBFBOC010000038.1, read on the forward strand.
TCGCATTCGCGCGGACCCTGGCGGGCTCCGCCGTGGGCCGGGTGTTCCTCGCCGGCGGCGAGCCGCTCGCCTGGCCGGGCGTCCTCGACGTCATCCAGGTCATCAAGGCGGCCGGAATCGAGGTCGTCGCGTGTACCAACGGCCTGCCGCTGGCGAAAGCCGAGATCCAGGACGCGCTCTTCGACTTGGGCGTGGACGCGATCTCGGTGTCCCTGGACTCCACCGACCCGGCCGTCAACGACGCCCGCCGGCCCGACCGGTTCGGCCGCGGAACCTGGCACGCCGCCGTCGACGGCATCCGCGCCGTCATCGCCCAACGCGCAGCCGGTCCGGCGCCGAGAGTCGGCATCTACAGCGTCCTCACCCGCCGCACCATCGACGACATGCCCGCCATGGGCCGCCTGACCGCCGACCTGGGCTGCGACTACTACGTCCCCCAGCCCATCACCCTCGCCGACGACCACAAACTCCACGCCGAGCTGTCGCTGCGCCCCGACGACGAGCCGCGGCTGCGAGCGGCGTTCGACGCGCTCTACCGCGAGCACCCCGAACTCGTCCTGCCCGCATCCACCTATCCGCAGCAGGTCCTCGACACCCTGCCCCGCACGACCTCCCCGGTCGCCACCTGCTTCGGCGGGCACACACTGCACTTCATCCAGCCCGACGGCGCCATCTGGGACTGCGTCTCCCCCTACCGCATCGACGCCACCGCGCCGGCCGCGCGCCGCAGCATCCGCGGCGCCAGCGCCGCCGACCTGTTCCCCGCACCCACGGGCCACGCCCCGGGCTGCCCGCTGTTCTCCCACGAGTGCGTCAACATGTGGCCGCTCATGGACTTCGACCGCGTCACCGAGCCGTCCGGGAGCCCCCGATGACCACCACGACCAATCCTCAGCCGGCCGGGGGCCTGGGCCCGGCCGAACGGCTCGCCGCCCTGCTGCGCGACATGCCCGACCCCACCGCCGCGGGCGGCAACGCACGCCGCCTCGAGGAGCAGCTCGCCGCCGCGTTCCGCTCCCGGTACGCCGTCGCGGTCTCCTCCGGCACCGCCGCCCTGCACACCGCACTCGCCGGCTACGGCATCGGCCCGGGCGACGAGGTCCTCGTCCCGGGCGCCACGGTCGTCATGACCGTCGCCGCCGTCCTCATGACCGGCGCCACCCCCGTCCTCGTCGACTCCACCCCCGGCCTCGACCTCGACTTCGACGATCTGGCGGCCAAGACCACTACCCGCAGCCGCGCGATCATCCCCGTTCACCTGGCCGGGCGCCCCTGCGACCTCACCCGCCTCGCCGAGTTCGCCGCCGGTGCCGGCCTGCGCGTGATCGAGGACGCCTGCCAGGCCCAGGGCAGCCGGCTCGACGGCCGCCTACTCGGCACGTTCGGCGACGCCGGCTGCTTCTCCCTGAAGGACGGCAAGATCGCGTGGTCCGGCGAAGGCGGCTATATCGTCACCGATGACGGCGACTTCGCCGCCCGCGCCCGCTCCTTCGCCACGCACGGGTTCCTGCCCGCCCCCGGCCGGCCCGCCGGAAGCCGGCTCGGCCACAACTACCGCCTGGCCGAACCCCTCGCGGTGATCGCCTCCGCCAACCTGGAACGCTTCGACGACCTCCTGGAGCAGCGCCGCCAGCAGACGCTCCTCCTCACACGCCTGGTGGCCGACGCGCCGGGCCTGCAGACCGTGCAGCCGGGGCCGCGCGAGCAGTGGAACCACTACGGCCCGCTCTTTCGGCTGACGCTGGCACGACCCCGCGACTTCTGCCGCCGCCTCGCCGACCTCGGCGTCGCCAACAGCACCGGCACCTACGGCCTCACCACCGCCGACCGGCTTCCCGCCCTCGCCGACCACCGCCTCCCCCCGTGCCCGACGGCCCGTCAGAATTGCGATGTGACCCTGGCCGTCGTCGTCCACGGCGGACACAGCGACGAGCAGCTGCGCGCCATGGCCCGCACCATCAACGAGGAGGCACACCGGTGGCCCACGACCTGACCATCACCGACCCCGGGATGCTGGCGACGGCGTTCGTGACGATCGACTTCGAGACCCTCACCCCCGCCGGACGCAGGCCCGAACCGACCGAGGTCGCCGCTCAGGTCCGCCGTGTGACGCAGGACGGCACCTGGAGCGAGACGGCGCGCTTCGACGCGCTGATCCGCCCGCCCGCCGACGTGCCCGTCACCGACTTCGACATGCGCCAGACCGGCATCACCCCCGCCATGCTCGCCACCGCGCGCACCGCCGACGACGTTCTCGCCGACCTGGAGCAAGGCCTGGCCCAGCACACCCCGTACATCCTCGTCGCCCACAACGCCCCCTACGAGGCCGGGCTCATCCACGACCGCGCCGCCGTCTGCCCCGCCCTGGCGCGCACCGCACTCCTGGACACCGTCCGCCTGGCCCGCACCGCCTACCCCGAACTGCGCCACCACCGCCTGGACGACCTGCTGCGCCACCACCGTCTGCCCACCCCGCCCGGCCGGCACCGCGCCATGCCCGACGTCGAGGTGACCAGCGAGATCTTCGCCCGCGTGCTGGCCGACGGCGCCCGGGCCGGGCACTGGAGCACCCTCGCCGACCTTCGCAAGATCGCCGGCATCACCCCCAAGGCCGTCCTCGACGACGAGGAAGCCGCCAAGCCCCAGCAGGACTCCCTGTTCTGAAGGAGCAATCCCCCGTGCCCATCACCAAAGCCCGGCCCGCGGGCGTCCTCGTGTCCACCGAGGGGCTCAGCGGCGTCGGCAAGAGCCACCTCACCGCGCTCGCCGCCCGGCTGCTCGACGCCGACCTGCTGTGCGTGGAGGAGTTCTCCCGCCGCCGCCACCGCCGCGACGACCTCGGCAGCCGCATCATCACCGCCATGGTGGACGCCGCCGCGGGCGACCACTTCCTGCGCGCCGGCCTGCCCGCCAGCGAGACTCTGCTCCTGCTCGCCGTGCAGATGCACACGTGGGAGACGACCTGGCATGCCCTCGCCGCCGGGACCACCGTCATCGAGGGCCGCAGCCTGCACTCCGTCGCCGTCTACCAGGCCGTCGTCCTCCACCCCGACGACGACCGGGCCGCCCTCAACTGCGCCCGCCGCATCCTCGCCGAGGCCGCCGCCTGGCGGCCCCTGCCCGACCTCGTCATCCTCCTCACCGACGACCCCGGCCAGGCCCTGACCCGCGCCGAGCAGCGCGACCGGCGCCCCTTCACCCCCGACGAGCTCGCCGTTCACCACCGCAGCGCCCGCCTGTTCGAGGCGCTCGCCGCCGACGACCCTCACCACGTCCGCGTCCTGGACCGCCGTGCCCAGCCCGACCCGGAGGCCGGGGCCGAGCTCATGGCCGACTGGATCCGCCGCGCCCGCCCTCGACAACGGCACCCCGGCCTCGAGGAGCACCGCGCCTGAGCGCGATCACGTCGGCCCGCGGCGCACCGGCCCCATCCAGCTCGGCCGCACGCACCCGGCCACCGGCACTACACGGCGAGGGAGGCGACGTGCCCGAATAGCTCCTTGGCGAAGACCCGCAGATCGTCGGCCACCTCCGGATCCTGGGCGACTTCGGCCTCACCGAGCCAGCGCACCTCGTGCGCCGGTTCCTGCACTGGACCGTCGCCTTCGGCCAGGGCCAGGAAAAGGTGATCGACGTGCACGTGCGGCGCGCGGGTGTGGTTGTCGGGCGACACCGGGAACTCCACCACCCACCACGGCACCGGAACCCCGACGTGCGGCGCGCCCGGCGGCAGCGCCGCACCCGGCCCCGGCACCAGGCGGGTGGCCCACCCGGTCTCCTCCAGGTTCTCCCGAACCGCCGCCTCAGCAGGGTGCTCGAAGTCCTCAACATGCCCGCCGGCAAGCATCAGGCACTCCAGTCGCGGATGCCAGACCAGGCCCAGCCGCCACCCCTGCGGCGTACGCCGGAAGACGAAGCTGCTCGCCGTGGATTCCTTGACCGTCGTCTGCATCGTCCGCACCAGTCCTGTCGCCATCAGCCTCCGGCGCCCGCTGCCACGGCCGCCGCCCAGCCCCAGAGCCTCCCACAACCCCCCGGTCACACAGGCCACTTCACGCCACTGCCTCCCCCGAACGAGCACCCTTCTTTCCGCCGGCGCGCACCCGGCCCACCCGCTGAGGACCCGCATGCACCCGCACTCGAACGGCACCGTCGTCCAGGACTATGAACTCAGCCGCCCCGAAGCCACCCTGCTGGAACGCGACCTCTACACCTCCTCCCTCATCACCTGGCCCACCGTGCTCATCGGCGACCCCACCCCCTTCGGCATGCTGCGCCGGCCCGGCATCGTCGACATCCCCGTCACCGACCACGACCGCCTCGTCGCCGCCCTCGCCGCCTACCTGGACGACCCGGCCAACGCGCGCACCCTCGTCGACAGGGCCCTCGACCGTGAGCGGCGCTCCGGGCACGCCCTCGCCGCCGCCGACCAGGCCCTCGACCGGCACGACGAACCGGCTGCCGCGCAGGCCCTCTCCGACGCCACGAGCGCCTTCCTGCAGGTGATGTCCACCCACATCGTCAACTGGCTCCTCCCGGAACAGCACTGGGAGGACACGTTCACCCGCCTACTGGCTGATCGGCGGGCGGCCCGCGAATGCCTGCTTGCCCTGGCTACCCCCGGCGAGACCGGCCATCTCCTCGACGCTCACCAGACCGCGCTGCGCGCGGCGGCCGCCGTCCGGGAAGGCCAGCCGCTCCACCTGGCCGCGGCCGAGATCGCGGCCCGCTCCGGCACTCTCTACGGCGCCGGCTCCCCGGCGGCGGCCGCCATGCCCCTCGAAGACCCCGCTAACGCCGCCGACCTGATCCAGGACCTCCTCCAGCGGCCCGGCCACCACACCCAGATCGCCGCGATCACCACCGCCCGCAGCCGGGCGCTCCTGCTGCGCGACGCGTGGGAGGCCGCCGCGCTCCTCGCCGCCGCCGGAAGTGACCACGACGTCCGCACGGTCCGCGCAACCACGCTGGTCCTCGGCTGGGCCGCCGGAAGTGAGGAGCGCCGCAAGGTCCTGCGCCACCGGTACCTCGCAGCCGCCCGCCGCTGGTGCCACCTCACCGGACAGGACCCCACCCGCATCACCACCATGGACCTCCTCGCCCCCGGAGTCACCCAATGACCGCCAACCACGTACCCCTGACGCTCCACCAGGCCGACGACCCCGAGAAGGCAGGCGGCAAGGTCTGCGCCCTCACGCGCCTCCACCGAGCCGGGCTCCCCGTCCCCGACAGCCTCGTGATCCCCGCGGGCATCGCCGACGAGAAGCTGCCCGAAGCCGCCGCCGTCATCCTGCGGTGGGCCGAGACCCGGGCGCCGCACGGACTCATCGCCAGGTCCTCGGCTATCAACGAGGACGGCCGTCACCACTCCTTCGCCGGCCTCTACCTCTCCCGCTTCACGCCCGCCCACCACCCTCTGCTCCTGACCGCCCTGCACGCCGTGCGGGCCTCCGCCCGCAGCGCCACCGCGGCCGCCTACGCTCGGCAGCGCGTCGCCGGGTACAACCCGCGCATGGCCGTCCTCGTCCAGCCCGCCCTGCGCCCGGCCCTCTCCGGCGTCGTCGCGGCCGAAGTCGCCGGCGGCGAGTGCACTACCTGGAGGATCGAGGCGGTCCGCGGGCTCGCCGAACCGCTCGTCAGCGGGAAGCAAAGAGGCGAAGTCCACTGCGGCAGCGGTGACGACCGCCAGCCGGTGATCGCCGCAGACCAGCAGACGGTCCTGCTGCCCGCCACACCCATGGAACTGCTCGCGCCGCCCGGTGAGTGGCTGGTCCTCGACACCCTCACCGGCCCCGTCCCGGCGAAGGTGCGGAGCTCCGGGCAAGGCCTGGTGACGCTGCACCTCCCGCACGAGCTGACGGGCATCGCGGTCCTGCCCGCCGACCACCGTGCTGCGCTGCTCCAGTACGCCGCCCGGGCCGCCGCCGCTCTCGGCGTCGAGCGGGTCGACGTCGAGTGGACGATCAGTTCCAGCGGCACGATCACGATCGTCCAAGCGCGTCCACTCACGGTGCCACTGGCGGCGCTGGCGCCGTGTTCGGGTCCGGCCGGCCCGGAGGACGGCTGGCGCGGACACCCGGCGGTCGCGGGCGTCGCCGTGGGACCGGCCGTCCACCTCGCCGACGACGCCCCGCCCCGGGGCTCGGTGGTGATCTGCGAGGCCCTCGGCCCCGAGGCCGCCGGCGCGCTGCTCAACAGCCCGGCCGCGATCGTGGCCACCAGCGGCGGGCCCCTGTCCCATACCGCCATCCTCGCCCGCGAGCTGGGCACTCCCTGCGTCACCAACGTCCGCGAGGTCCAGAGCGTCGCCCCGGGCACCATGCTGCGAGTCGACGGCAGCGAGGGCACCGTCCGTCCGACAGCCGGGCTGCCAGCCCAGCGCACCGCTCCCTTGCCCTCGCCGGCAAGCAGTGGCGTCGTCACTACCCGGCTGCCCGCGACGATCCCGCACGACGGCCGGTCCGCCACGATCGTCCTCCACGATCCACACGCCGGCTCCGTGACGGACCTCCTCACCCAGATCCGCGCGAAAACGGCGCCCGGCACCATCGGCGTCCTCCTGCTCAACGAACACGGCCGCCCCCCGACCGACACCGCGCCCGAATTCGATACCGTCGACCTGCCCGGCATCGGCTGGCTGCTGTGGCCCGCCGGCAGCAGCCCCGTGCCGGAGCGCCTGGTGGTCCTGGGCCCCGACGGAACCGTGATCCACCAACGCGGCACGGCATGGGCGGGAGGTACCCGGTGAACGGGCCCGACCATCTGCGGGGGATCCGCGGCGTCGTCCTGGACTGGGACCGCACCATGGTCGACAACGGCCGATCCCAGCACCAGTCGCTCGTGCACGCCCTCGCCCCCTACGGCCTGACGGTCACTGCCGACTGGTACGCCGACCATGCCGGCCTGCCGATCCGCGAGACCCTGCGCCTGCTCGCCAGCGACCGGGACCTGCCCATCGAAGACGTCGTCGCCAAGAGCCGGGCCTACCTGCTGCGCGAGTCCGCGCCCGACCCCATCCCGGCCACGCTCGCCCTCGTCCGCCAGGCCCGAGCCCGCAGGCTGCGGCTGGCCATCGCCTCCAGCGCCGAGGCCGTCCTCGTCCACGCCGGGATCCGCCATCTCGGCCTCACCGGGGTGTTCACCGCCGTGGTGACCGCCGAGTCCGTCACCCGGCCGAAGCCCGCCCCGGACCCCTATCTCGAAGCGGCCCGCCGGCTCGACCTGCCGCCCGCACACTGCCTCGCGGTGGACGACGCCCCCGAGGGAATCCACGCCGCACTGACCGCCGGCATGCGCGTCCTCGCCGTCCGCGACGGCGCCCTCCACCCCGTACCCGCAGCCGCTCCCCACCACCCCACGTACACCGCCACCCCAACGGAGAAGCCGACCACATGACACCGGACCGCGATCGCGCACCCGCCCCGGCGGCACCCGGCCCCCAGCAGGGCTACGACCGGCCGGAGCGGATCTTCGCCGGAACCGCCGGCTACTACGCCGCATCACGGCCCGCCTACCCGGACACCCTCATCGACCGCATTGAGGCGTTCACCCGGCAGTTCCCCAGCGGCCGCGTCCTGGACCTGGGCACCGGCCCGGGCACGATCGCACTCGCCCTCGCAGCACGCGGCATCCCCGTCACAGCCGTCGACCCGTCGACCGACATGCTGGACGAAGGACGACGCCAGGCCGACCGGCGCGGCATCACGGGCATCGAGTGGACCGAGGGAAGCTCCTACGACCTGCCCAGCGTCGAGCCGGTATGCCTGACCACAATCGGTGATGCCCTCCACTGGATGATCCCGCGTGCCGCGGCCTTGGCTTCGATCGACCACCTGACCGTCCAGGGCGGCGCCGTCGCGATCCTCTCCCGCCGCTGGCAAGGCGACCCGAAACTGCCCTGGGAGCCCGTCCTGCGCCGCGTGCGCGAGCGCCACATCGGCACCGATCTGGCCGCCGGCGCCTCGGGAGAGCCGAGCCGCCGCGAAAGTGGCAGCCACGAGGAGATCCTGAGCAACTCCCCCTTCCCGCACACCGTCAAAGTGTCGGCCGACTACACCCTGCGTCTCACCGTCGACCAGGTCGTGGCCTGGCAGCTGTCCCACGCACAGACCTCGGTTGCCGCACTCGGTGACCGTCGCGAAGCCTACGAAGCCGACCTCCGCAGCGACCTCCTGTCCTGGGAGCCCACGGGGATTCTGCAGGCGCCAAGCCGCGCCCACCTCGTGCTGGCCTCACGCACGCCATGGCCGTCGTGTCCCGCGGGGGCACGATGACGAAGGCCGTGTCAACCAAGCGGTCCTGGTCGAACCTTCCCGGCCCCGAACTGGCAGCAGTCCTGGAACACACGGGCGAGATCCGGCGTGCCACCGCGGTGTCCGAGGGCATGAACTCCGCCGTCGCGTGCGTGGTCGAGGCCGAAGCCGGCACGTTCTTCGTCAAGGCCACCACAAAGGACCACCCATACGCGCGACTCGCCACCGAGGCCGCCGTCAATCCCTATGTCGTTCCGCTCTCACCGAGAATGCGCTGGCGTATCGACACCGACCGATGGGACGTCCTCGGCTTCGACTACGCCCCCGGTCGGCCGGCCGACCTCAGCCCGGACTCACCAGATCTGCCCATGGTGGCCGCAGCCGTCACCCGACTCGGCTCGATCCGGATCCCTCCCCGATTGCTCCGCCCCGTCCAGGAGCTCTTCTTCGGCACCACCGACGTCCCCGAACTGGCCTCCCTGGAAGGCAACTCTGTCACCCACGGCGATCTCAACCCACACAACTTTCGCATCGCCGACACTGCCCGGATTGTCGACTGGGCCTCACCTACGCTCGCCGCACCCTGGGTTGAGCTGGCCTTCTTGATCATCAGACTCATCGATGCCGGCCACACCCCGAAATCCGCAAACGCCTGGGCACGGCAGTTCGCATGCTGGAGAGAAGCCCCGCCAAACGCAGTGGCCGTCCACGCCCGCATGATCGCCGAACAGTGGCACAGAACAGTAAAAGCCACAGACAGAGCTTGGTCGCGGTCCATGTCCAAAGCCGCAGACCAGTGGGTGCGGCACGTGCTGGGAGGAGAGGCAGCCGGCGTCGGGGGCTGGTAGGGGCTGGTGAAGCTCGGCCTGGCGCCCGCGCAGGACGACGTCCCCGAGCGAAGATTCCCGGTCACGCTGACCGCCGGGATGCGCGTCCCCATGACACCAAGCCGCGACCGCGTACCCGTGCTGACGGACCCGGCGAACACCAGTGCAGGAACGGGAGCTACTTGGCAAAGGTCCCGATTCGGCGCAAAGCCGGGGGTGGCTCAGGCAACAACTCGTTGCCTCACGGCGACCGGCTGGCGAACACGGCTGCGCCCGCGAGCGATCGTCGGCGCAGATGCGAGTCCGATCAGGCGAGCAGGCAGGTGCGAAGGGCATCCAGATCGGCTGCCGTCAGCGATTCGCTCCGGAGACGGTCGGCGGGTCGGGTGGTGCCTCCCTAATCGCACCACCCGACCCGCTTGCCGCTGGACGAGCTACCGAAATCCGAATCCGACGTGTGTGACGTACGTATAGGCGTCGTAGTCGGAGCCGAGCTGGTTGAGGACCTCATCCCAGATGACGTCGAGGGCAGGCTCGTCGCCCTGCATCCACGCCTCGACGAAGTCGTCCCAGATACCGCGCACGGTGATCTGCCGAACCTCGATCGCGCGGCGGTGCTTCTGCTCCACGTGACTCTGGTCGACCGGGTAGATCTCGATCCGGTTGCCAGCCCCAGCGTTGTCGAGCTTCGCCTTGAACCGCGGCGCAGAGTTACGCCGCTTCAGGTCCCAGTACGCTGCATCGATCTTCGCCAGGTTTCCCGCCCGCGGCGTCGTCTTCTGATCAACCCAGTTCTTGATCGTGTCCGGCTTGACGGTGATTCCGGCGCGCGCCATCGCCTCGGCGCCCCCCTTCTTCTCCATCAGGTACTTCAGGCGCGCTGCGAGGCCGCGGCTGCTGGTGACCGGTGACTTGATGCCGCTCACCAGCGTGTCGAGGTGCCGAGCCATCGCAATGCCACCGGGAATCCCGGTGGCCTTGTACTTGCCGAGGTCCATCCACCGTCCGGCCATTACCTACCTCCCCTCCTCGTCTTCATGACCTGCGGAATGGTGTACTCCTCCTTGACCTTGACCTGGGTGACCCCCCTCCCCTCGGCGAAGACATCGCGCCAGGGCCCGATGACGTGCAACTCGTCGGTCCCCTTCATCGCGACCAGTTGCAGGCCTTCCTGATCGGCCTTCAACGCCTTGAGGTACAGGTTGAAGAAGGCCTGAGAACGCAGGTTGTGCTGCCAGGCGGGGTTCGTGATTTGGTTGTTGGCGTTGCTCAGGCCGGCCGTCGAGACGAACTTCGAGTACATGGCCTTGACGTACTCGAAGGTGATGTCATCGCCTTCGTCGATGGCCTGCTGACGAGCGAGGGTCAGGGCGATCCGGACGTACTCGAGCATGTGCTCGGACGTATGGGCGATCCAGGCCTCGTGAACCCGGGGCGCCTGGCAGAGGCCCTTGGCAGCCAGCCTGCGCAGCAGCCGGAGGGTCGTGGAGGTGATCCACACCTTCCCGCTCTCCTCGCGGTTGCCCATTGGGTTCGGCAGGTGAGGGTGCAGCCACTCGGTGGGGGTGATCAGCACGGCGCCGCCCATCTTGGCGGTGTCGCAGTCGCCGCTCGTGTCGTGCTTGAGCTGGCCGATCGGCAGGTGGCATTTCAGCGCGCTCAGGTAGGCCCCGTTCATGTCGAGCCTGGTCACCACCTGCTCAGGGCCGGCTCCGTACATGAGGTCGTGGTTCTCCCAGTGCGGGCGGCCTTCCCAGATGAGGTCGGCGGTGCCGCGCTGCTGCCGCTGGAAGATCTCCAGCAGGGGCGGGTGGGCCGTGTGCTCGTAGCGCGCCTCCACCCGGGAGACCCGAAACAGCTCCATGAAGTCCGGGATGGCCTTCTTGTCCAGGCCTGCGATCGCCTGGGCGATGTCTCCTCCGCTGCGCTCCAGCTCCTCTTCCCGCCTTCGGGCGATCATCCCCAGGAGGTCGTTCACGATGGCGTCCTTGCCCCGGCCCGTGGACAGCTTCTTGGACGCTGCGGTCGTCACGGGCTCTGGCTTCTCGACGGCGGGGGCCGCCGCGGTCACGTCGGGCTGGGCCGGTACGGGAGGCTCGGCAGCTACTCGGACCGCCGGGAGCGCTACAACGTCCGAGACGGTAGCGACGGCCGGCGATGCCGGGGCCGGGGCAGCCGCTGCGGCGGCAGCGACGGGACGATCGACCAGACGAGCGTGCACGGCCTCAAGCCGCAGCGGCACGGCGATGGGCAGGTCCAGGTCGACTTCGGTTGCGGTGAGTTCGACCAGGTCGTCGGTGCGGGTCAGGGTGACGACGATGTCCGCTCCCATCCGGCGTGCGGCCTGGTGGTCTGCGGAGTCGAGGGCGGCCAGGATCGGTACCTGATGTTGGTGAGCGAGGTGGGCGAGATCCTGCACGGCGTGAGGGACCGCCGGGCCGGAGAGGGGCAGGCGAGGGCTGGGTTCGGTCTGGAGACGGTCGACGACCACGAGGGCCAGGTTCTCAACGGCGGGGATGACTTCCGCGACGGCCGCGGCGTCCAGCCCGTCCCCGTCGTCGATGTGCAGGGGTGCTTGGGCCAGTTGTTCCTGGACGGCGGCGACGGCGCGGCGCTCGTCGTCGGTGAGGTTCCCTGCACGAAGGCGGGGGTAGTCGACGGCGGATCGTGCCGCGAGTAGCCGGGTCGTGATGTCGGTGCGCAGCGGTCCGGAGGCTGCGTAGTAGACCGGGGCGCCCGTGTCGAGCGCCACGCTCGCGGCGGCGGACAGGACCAGGAGGCTGGTGCCCGTCCCGGGGGCACCGACAACGAGGGTCAGGCGTCCAGGGCGCAGGAGTTCTGCGGCCGCGTCAACGCCCGCGATGCCGACGCGCAGCCGGCCGGACGGCTTGTCGGCGGCGTCGCTCAGAATCTCGGCTGCGGTCTGTCCCGCGGTGGTAAGCACACGTCGGGTCGTCGGCCGGCTGGGGCTGTCGGCTGCGACCAGAAGTGCAGCCGGCTGACGGTTCCTCGTGATGACGTAGACCGGCGACCCGGGAGCGACTTCGGCAACGAGGGCTCCGAGCTTGGCACGCGCAGAGGTGGCGTTGATGTGCGGCAGCGCTGAGAGGTCGGCCTCCGGATCCACCGGTGCGAGCCGGGCGAAATGGTCATCGACGCGGATGATCGTCGGCTCCCCGGCCTGTGCCTTGACGAGCAGCGCGTAGATGTCCTTACGGGCGTCTTCGACGCCGATCGCACGCGCGGCCGCTTGCAGATGGCGGTGGTTGGCGTCAATCATCTGCACCCTCCTTAAGGCGTAAGGACACCTTACGCCTATTCGACGCCAAATGGCCATTCACGTAAGGATGATTCGGAGATGAGTCACTTGACGTGCGTATTTGTAGCCCTTGCAGCGAAGGTGGCGCGAGTCCTGGGAGGCGGGATGGCGTGTCCGTGCCGTGACAAGGAGTCACTGCATGCCCGGCGCCGGAGTAGCCTTCTGGCTGCGGCGGTCGTTCGATCGCCCACGGCGCAGGGATGAAGATGCTGGAGCTCTGGAACAAGGGCCGCGAGATGCGGGCACTGCGCGCGCTCGACGCAGCGACCGCCCTGCTCACCGTGGGCACCGGCGCAGCGGGCAAGGCCGTCTTGCAGCGCCTCCTCGTCGTGGTCTTCGAGTGCGGGGCCGGCGGGAGCAACATCGCCATCGAGCTGGAACGGGCCGGAGAAGCCCTCGCCGGCCTCCCGGCGGACTCCCCGCAGCCCGAGCCCGCCGCGCGGGCGTGGCTGGCGGAGGCTCACCGGCAGCGCGCCGTAGACCGTGCACTCGCCGAGGAGGCCGACCCCCAGCAGGCGGTCGAGGTGCTGCTCCCCCACCGTGCCTGGAGCCTGCACCAGCTCGACCCGTTGGCCCGCCGGATCCGGCTCGTGCACACGGCCACCGGCCGCACCGCTGCCGACGTCTGCCGCGCGGCGCACCTGGAAGGCCACTTGCTGGCGCGGTGGGGGAATGGGCGGGGAAGCCCGGATGCCAAGCAGCGTCGGGCGCTGGCTCGGGCTCTCGGCCTTGCTGCTGGCTGGCTCGGTGTTCAGCACGATCCCGTGCCGGACTCAGGCCTCTACGTCGCCGAGGGGCAGTGCCCGTGCGGGGCTGGCGCTCGGCGCTTCGCGGCCGGCTCGCTGGACGGTCGGCAGGTTCCGGGCGCCTGGGCGAGCCTGGGGCTGTGGTGCACGGGGTGCGGGCAACCGTACGTCGCCGACCCTGACGGCAGGCTGTATCCGGTGCCCGTTATCACCGGCGGTGGTGTTCTCGAGTTCGGGGCGGTCGCCGACGGTGTCCGGCCGGACGGCGCGTGCGGACCGGAGCTGAGCCGGCCATGGCCGCACGCGCACTGGTATTCCCCCGCCGGGCTCCAGCGCCGGGGTGCCCTGCAGATTCCGCCGCTCTACCGGAGCGCACCGTCGCGTCCGCCGAACTGAGGTCCGATGGCCGACCTCACGGGGACTCAGAGGAGATGGTCGGTGACCAGGTCGGCAAACTCCTCCGGAGCAGCGATCCGGACACCCAGCCCCTCGGCCTTGGCCTTCTTGGAGCCCGCCTTAGTCTCCGGCGACCAGCAGGGTGGTGCGCTTGGACACCGACGAGGAGGCCTTGCCGCCGGCCCGCTCGATCAGGCAGGGCGCCTGGGCGCCGGTTCAGGGCTTGAGGATGGAGTGCAGCGTCAGGTACCGGTCGGCAAGGGTCGCGTAGACCGCGTCGATGTTCTCCCCCTCCGCTTCGCACCAGCGGCGCAGCGCGCATCTGAGGATCATTCGGGTCTCTGGGCCTCGCTTCGACCCGGGGCGCAGCCCGGCCCGGACCTCTTCCCGTCCGGCGTCGACGTACTCGGCCGGGACGATGCCGCGTTCCACGGCGAGGTCGATCGCGTACTCGTGGGGGTAGCGGAAGGCTTCGAAGCGCGGCCCGGGCAGAGCGCGGATGGTGTCGATGATGGCCATGCGCTCACCCTGCCACGGCGGTTCACCGCCGCGGGCGAGGGCCGTGGGGGCTCACCGTCTTCTGCTCCGGGTGGGGGAGTGACCGGCCGGGAGCCCTTCCATGTTCGCGTGGGCGGTCAGTCCTGTGGTCGCCTCGGTGCGGCTGGGAGTGCGCGGACGCGCATCCGCCACTCCCGGATGACGCAGAACGGGAGGAAGGAGTGCCCGGTCAGCAGCAGCCCGACCAGGACCGGGGCTGCCCAGTTCCGGTCCCCGGTGAACGCGGGATCGCTGTGGAGTGCCGTCGTGGTGCCAGCCAGCACAAGGAGAAGGAGAGCGGCGATCCACGCGCCCAGTCGAAACGTCACCTTCACGGGGGACACGGTGAAGACTGCCGCCATGACCGCAGCGGTGAACATCATTGCGACGGTGCCGCTGGCGGAGATGACATCGAGGCCGTGCTGGTGCATGCCAGCGACCATCGCGGGTGTGAATCCCGCCCAGGTGACGATGGAGGTGGCGGCCAGGACGAGACTTCCGATTCTGATGGAGCGCAGGAGCGAGCGCCGGCCGGTGCTGGGGGCCGCGGGTTCAAGGGCGGTCACGAGGTTGCTCCGCTCTCCTTGGCGGCGGCCAGCTTGGCCTCTTCGGCGGCCGAGACAAGGACCGTATAGGGAACCAGGTAGGACCAGAAGAGGTTGAGGCTGCCGAACATCACGGGGATCTGCCATCCACCGTGGCCGGGATGGCCGACCGGGAATCCGATGACGCTGTATCCCACGGAGAGAGCGGCCAGTAGGAGCACCAGCACCGTCTTGCCGCCGGGCATGCGGCGACCGCGTGACTCCGCTTTTGCGATGGTGCCCGCTCCCACGTACCCGGCCATGGGTAGGAACAGCGCGGCCACCCAGGCGAGCGGGAGGGGATACTGCCCGTCGCTCCTGAGACCGGCCGCGACGTAGGGCGCTGTGATGGCCCACCAACCGATGGCGGCAGCCGCCATGACGGCGTGCCCGCCAGTCAGTCTGCGGCTCGTGGTGGTTCGGATCCTCAAGTCGCCTCCAAGGAGATGTGGTGCGGCTCCCGCTGCGGGCCAGTCTGGCGCACCTCTGGAATCGCCGGGGGAGGATTCTGCGGGTGAGTGCGGGCTTGACACGGTGAACGGGCTCCGGGCCGCGTCGGCGACCGGAGTCGGCGCGTGACGAGGCTGCCGGCGAGGTCATGGCGGCGACACGGGGTGCTCGACCGTCATCTGAGGCATCGGGGCCTGGTCTATTGCGAATCGGTACACCCAGAAGCAAGGGGGCCAGTGGCACGTCGGCTTCGAAACCCGCGTCGGGTAGCTGCGCCGCCCCGAACAGGTGATGCCCGCTACCGGGGTCCGCCCTGACGGATCCGGGTTCCGGCGGCTCACAGGCTGCGGAGCACTGCCACGACCTTTCCAAGGACGGTGGCGTTGTCGCCTGGGATGGGCCGGTAGGCGGCGTTGGCGGGCAGCAGCCAGATCCGGCCGTCGGCGCGCTTGAGGCGCTTGACGGTGGCTTCGCCGTCGATCATCGCCGCCACGATGTCCCCGTTCTCCGCGACCGCTTGGCGGCGAACGGTGACGTAATCGCCATCGAGAAGGCCGGCATCCACCATGGAGTCCCCTGTCACGGTGAGGGCGAAGAGCTCGCCTTCGCCGACGATGCGCCGGGGCAGCTCGAAGTGGTCTTCGGCACTCTGATCGGCCAGGACCGGCTGGCCGGCGGCGATCCGGCCGAGCAGCGGCACGCTCACGCCGGTAGTGGCGGGCGCGACTATCCGCGCGGCGGTGGGCAGGCGGTAGGCGCGGGGACGGTGCGGATCCTGCTCGATGTGCCCGAGGTCCTGGAGACGGCGGAGCTGGTGGCTGACCGAGCTGGTGCTGGACAGGCCGACGGCCTTGCCGATCTCCCGCATGGCCGGCGGGTATCCGTGTTCCTCGAGGAACGATCCGGTGAACTCGATGATGGCTCGCTGGCGGTCGGTGAGACCGTCTCCGCCGACGACTCGGCTGCGGCTGCGATCGGTGGCAGTGCTGGGGTCGGCCATGGCGCGCCCTTTCGCGTGATCTTGGACGTGGACTCTAACCCGCGGCGCCGACAGCGGGTAGCGGGTTTGCGGCGGTGACCTGCATCGTTGACGCGCAGGCGGGCGGGCGGCTCATCGGAAGTCGCGGCTTCGCGCACCGGGCGCGAGCGTCAGGGGACCCAGGCGGGTGGCAACAAGGTTGGCCGCGCCGTCGCGGCGCTCCACCGTCCCGTAGACCAGCAGCCCCGCACTCTGGAGGGCGATCTTGCGGCTGCGTTCGAGGACATGGGGCTGGACGACGACGTTGACCAGGCCGGTCTCGTCCTCCAGGGACAGGAAGAGCACGCCGCCGGCCGTCGGCGGGCGCTGGCGGTGGGTCACCAGGCCGCCGACCGCGACGAGCCGGTTCCCCGCGCTCTGCTTGAACACCGCGGCGGTCAGGGCGCCGCACCGGTCCAGGTGCGGGCGGGCGTGCTGGACGGGGTGGGCGCTGGCGGAGCTGCCGGTGGCCCACAGGTCGGCGATGGTCTCCTCGACGGCGGTCAGCGGCGCGAGGTCGGGCGCCGTCAGCGCGGGTGCGGTGCCGGGGAGCATTCCGGCGTCGGTGCGGGCGAGCAGGCCGGCAGACCATAGGGCCTGGCGCCGGTTCAGCCCAAGGCTGCGGAACGCGCCAGCGGTGGCTAGTGCCTCCAGGACGGGCTCGGACAGTCCGGTGCGCCGGGCGAAGTCGTCCAGGTTCGCATAGGGCTGGCCAGCCGCAACCGCGTCGGCCTGCTCGGTGCCCAGACCGCGCACGGAGGCCAGACCGAGCCGGATCGCAACCTGAGCGCCGGAGGCCGCTGCGCCTGCGTCACCGGCCGGGGCTAGTGGTTCAAGAGTGGGCTCGGCGCGGCTGTGGTTGATGTCCACGGGCAGCACGGTGACGCCGCGGCGGCGGACATCCTGGATCAGGGTGAGCGGGGAGTAGAAGCCCATCGGCTGGTTGGCCAGAAGCGCGCAGGTGAAGGCCGCCGGGTAGTGGTACTTGAGCCAGGCGCTCGCGTACACCAGCAGGGCGAAGCTGGCCGCGTGCGACTCGGGGAAGCCGTAGTTGGAGAAGGCCTCGATCTTGCCGTAGATGTCCTCGGCGACCTCGGGCGGGATGCCGCGCTCGGCCATCCCAGCGAGCAGCCGCTCGCGCAGCTCGGCGACCCGCTCGTGCGAGCGCTTGGAGCCCATCGCCTGCCTCAGTCGGTCCGCCTCGGCGGGGGTGAACCCCGCGCAGTCGATCGCCAGCTGCATCATCTGCTCCTGGAACAGCGGCACGCCCAGGGTCTTGGCGAGAGCGCGCTCCATCAGCGGGTGCGCGATCACCGCCTTCTCGCGGCCGTTGCGGCGGGCGATGTAGGGGTGCACGGAGCCGCCCTGGATCGGACCGGGCCGGATCAGGGCGACCTGCACCACCAGGTCGTAGAACGTCCTCGGGCGCAGTCGCGGCAGCGCAGAGGCCTGCGCTCTCGACTCGACCTGGAACGTCCCGACGACGTCCGCCCGGCAGAGCATCTCGTACACGTCCGGGTCGTCAGGCGGGATGGTGGCGAGGTCGAGTCGGCGCCCGTGGTGCTCGGCGATCAGGTCGCAGGCGTCGTGCAGGGCGGACAGCATGCCAAGGCCGAGAAGGTCGATTTTCACGAGGCCCGGGACGGAGGCGACCGATTCCTTGTCCCACTGGAGCACGCTGCGCCCGGGCATCGTGGCCCACTCGGTTGGGCAGGTCTCGCTGATCGGCCGCCTGGTCAGCACCATGCCGCCCGAGTGGATGCCCAGGTGGCGCGGCAGGCCGAGCAGCTGGCCGGCGAGCTCGCGCACGTCCGCCGGTACCGGGCCGTCGGGCGGTGGCATCTCCCAGCCCACCTCCCGCGCGTACCGGTCCAGGTCGCCCACCGGGTGGCCGAGCGCCCGGCCGGCATCGCGGATTGCGAGCTTCGGGCGGTAGGTGATCACGTTCGCGACCTGCGCGGCGTGGGCGCGGCCGTAGCGCTCGTAGACGTACTGGATCACCTCCTCGCGGCGGCGGCTCTCGATGTCCAGGTCGATGTCCGGAGGGCCGTCCCGCTCTGGCGACAGGAAGCGCTCGAAGAGCAGGCCGAAGCGGATCGGGTCGACCGCGGTGATGCCCAGGGCGTAGCAGACCGCCGAGTTCGCGGCGGACCCGCGCCCCTGGCACCAGATCCCGATGGCTCTGGCGTGGTCGACGATGTCGTGGACGATCAGGAAGTAACCCGCCATGTCGAGATCCTCGATCACGCGGAGCTCGTAGTCGATCTGCTGGTGGGCGCGCCGGTCCTCGCTCCCGAACCGGTCGGCGGCCGCGCGGTGGGTCAGCTCGCACAGCCAGCTGGCCTCGGTGTGGCCCTCGGGCACGGGGAAGCCCGGCAGCTGGGGGCGGATGTCGCGGAAGTCGAAGGCGAGCTCCCGGCCGAGGTCGACGGTGGTCTGCTGGACGCCCGGCCACGGCGCGAGGCGGGCGGCCATCTCCGCCGGGGAGCGCAGGTACGCGGTGCCCGCCGCGGCCAGGTAGGGCTCAGCGTCCGCGAGGGAGCGGTTCTGGCGCAACGCGGCGAGGGTCTGGGCGAGGCGGAGCTGGGCCGGGGAGGCGTGGTGGGCGGCGGTGGTGGCGATCGTGGTGAGGCCGGTGCGGGCAGCGAGGGCTGCCAGGGTGTCGTTGCGCTCGTCGTCGCCGGGCATCTGGTGGTCGGTCAGCTCGACGAAGACGTTGCCGGGTCCGTAGCGGTCGGCCAGCTCCCGCAGTTCCCGTTCGGCGGCCGCCTCTCCCCCGCTCTCCAGGGCTCGGCGTACCGCGCCCTTGCGGCAGCCGGTCAGCACGGCCCAGTGGCCGCCGTGCGCGTTTGCCAGGGCGTCGCGGTCGTAGCGGGGCTGGCGCTTGGCGGCGCCGGCCAGGTGCGCGTCGCCGATCACCTTGGCCAGGCGGCGGTAGCCCTCCGCGCCGCGGGCCAGGACCAGCAGGTGTTCGCCGTCCTGCTTCGGGATGCCGGTGGGCGCGGTGGTGGCGTCCAGCGTCAGCTCGGCGCCGAACACGGTGCGGATGCCGGTGCGCCGGGCCTCGGCGGCCAGCACCGCGGCGGCGTAGAGGCCGTCGTGGTCGGTGACGGCCAGGGTCTCGATGCCCAGCCGGGCGGCTTCGTCGACCAGGTCGGCGGGGTCGCTGGCGCCGTCGAGGAAGGAGTAGGAGGTGTGGACGTGCAGCTCGGCCCAGCCGGTCCCCGCCGGCATCGGTCGCGGCGGCGTGCGCGACGGCTCGGGGCCGGGCCGGGTGGGGAACGGCACAACGGTCCGGTCAGCGTCCGGCGGGCCGCCCGCAAGCTGGCGGTGCAGCTCGCGCCACGGGGTCTCGCGGTTGCTGTCGAAGGGCACGGGTGGTCCTGGTGGTACTCGAAGGTGGCGTCGGGGCCGACCCGGGAAGGGGGTCGGCGGCCGCACGGGGCTCGGATGTCAGCTGTCGTAGGCGCCCTCGAGGCGCCAGCGGCCGCCCTCGACGGCGAGCAGTAAAGCGCCACCGCCCTCGACGGTGACCTGCATCCGGGCCACGCGGGAGCCGTCGTCGGCCCACCACCGCTCGGTGGCCGGCCACGGCCCCGCCCAGCCGCTCACCGCCAACTCCCGGCCCTCGACGACAAGGAACACCGGGGCGGACACCAGCTCGGCCCGCGCAGTGACCTGCACCTCGCGGCCCTCGGCGTCCCGCAACCGCACCTGCTCCGCCGTGGCCGGCACCCTCACCGGCGACGGGGCCGGCAGCCGCCCGGGCCACGGACCCTCGGCCCGCTGCTCCTGATGCGCGTCCCCCCACGGAGTACGGACCACCTGCTCCCCCGGCCCGCGCCCGCCAGCCAGCTGCGCCGTCACCACCGCGGTGTGCCCGAGGATGGCCTGCACCCGGGCGGCGGCGCGCTCCATCCGCTCGAGCGACTCCCTGTCTCCGTCCAGCAGCGACAGCTGCCGGCCCGGGTCCGCGAACAGACCGTCCGGCACGAGCCGCAGCGCCACGACTCCGCCGGCCCGTTCGTCGAAATGCTGCTGATGCTGCCAGGCCTGGAGCTGCCAGCGCACCCGCTCGGCCACCGCGGCCGCGGACAGCACGCCCTCGTGGCGCCACATGCGCGAGGCCTCGCTGCGGTCGGCGCACTCCACTTCCACGGCGAACCGCTCGCAGCCCAGTCCGGCGGCAGCCAGGCCCGCGTGCATCCGTTCGGCCAACCCCAGGGCCGCGAACACCATCGGCTCCGCCACGGTGTGCGGGGTCTCGAAGCGGACCTGGGCAACCAGATCGGCTCCGGCGGGCCGGGCGACCACCGGCCGCGCCTCCAGGCCGCGCGCGAGCCGGTGCGCCGCCACACCCACCGCGCCGAACCGGTCCGATACCGCGGCGGGGGGCACCGCCGCGAAGCGGCCTACGGTCTCCAGGCCGAGCCGCACCAGCAGGTCGGCCAGCCGCGGCGGTGCGACCTCGCCCACCGGGAACCGCGCGAGGAACGCCGCGCTGCCGCCCGGGGGCACCACGAGCTGCGTCCGGGCGGCGAGCTGGGCTGCGACCAGGCCGTCGGCGACGCCGATGCGGCACTCGAAGCCGGCGCTCTCGACCGCGTCGTAGAGCCGCTCCACCAGCGCCTCCTCGCCGCCGTGGAACCGCGTCGCACCACGGGCCGGGATCGCGCAGATCCCGGGCCGCAGCACCTCCAGGTGCGCGGCCAGTGCGCCAACCGCCTCGGCGACCTGCTCGAACAGCCGGGCCTCGTCGTCCGGTACCCGGTCGTGGATCTCCAGGCCGTCCATCAGGGTCTGCGCGGAGCGGATCTTCATCCCCCGGCGCACGCCCGCGGCCCGGGCGGCCTGGGACGCCGCCAGCACCCGGCCGCCCTCCACCACAGCCACCAGCCGTCCCTCGGCATCGCCGCCAGCACCGAGTGCGGCGGTGACCGGCCAGTCCGGGCTGAAGACCACCACCGACCGCGGTGCCGCTACCTCGGATCCGGTCATCTCGCGACCGCCAGCTGCGGGCGTGCCGCCCGGGCGCCATGCAGGCGCTCTGCCGGGGCGTCGAGACGGACCCGGCCGTCGGCGTCCGGGAGCCACAGGCCCACCTGGCGGCCCCGGGCGGCGGCGCCGCGGCCGCCAACCTCGACCATCACCCGCTGGCCGCGCAGCCGCCCCCGGCCCATCCCGACGCCGGTCCACTGGCGCGCGGTGACCTGGAGCCGTACCTGCGGCGAGGGCCACGAGCCGTCGACCACCAGGGCGCAGCCGTGGCGGCGGGCCAGCGCGGTGAGCCGGGCGGCGCTGCGGTCGCTGAGCGGCCGGCCGGGGCGCAGCAGCAGAACCCCGGCCGCGTCCGCGTAAGCAGCGGCGGCGTCCTCGAAGTGCTCGCCGGGCCGTTCCACCAGGTGGAGGCGGTCGAGTGCGACGCCGATCTCCGCGGCGGCCACCAGGCCAAGGCCCTCGCAGCCGATGGCCGCGCACCAGGTGCCCTCCGTCGTAGCTGCCGCGAGAAGCGCCAGGGACAGCGCCGTGCTGCCACCCACCCGCACCGCCGTCCCAGGGCGCAGCCCGCGGTCGGGGAGCAGCTCCTGCAGGGCAGGCAGGACCGGCACCGCAGGTGTCGGCCGGGGCGGCTGGAGCTGGGCCGCCAGGGCGCTGATCGTCGTCTCCACACCCCCAGAATCGAACGTGCGACCTATCGAATGCAAGTTCGAATTCAGTGTGTCGCGGGCCCATCACCCATTCGATTCAGCGACGAACGTGCAGCTCACGGTGCCCAAGGTGAGCCGACGACCGCATTGGCACGCGGGCCGGCTCCCCCGCACCGGTTGCCGGGCCAGAATCAGGCCCGGCACAAGGCTGCCGTTGTCGTCTACCGCCTGAGCCCCAATCTGAGTACCCATGCTCAGGTCCACAGGACTGCACCCCGGTAGCGTCGTGATCAAGACCGCCAGCAGAACGGCCGACACGGGGGACGACACACATGCAGACCAGTGACCGCACCACGACCCGCAGGTGGCCGGTCGTCCTCGGCATGGTGCTCCCCCTCCTCTTTATCGGCGCAGTCGCGACCGTGTCCTGGGCCTGGGACTACGGCCATGGCCCGATCGCCAGGCACGACGAGCCCGGGACGGACGCCGGAAAGGCTCGGGACAGCATCCAGAGCGCACTCGAGGGCGCCATGGGCGCCATCACCCCGCAGGTCGCACACTCCGACGGTTGGTACTACGTGGTCCGCGACCCGGACCACTGGGACGGCGAGCCAATGCCAACCTCCACCGTCTACCGCATGTGGTCACTCCAGGCCCCGGTCGACCGGTCGAAGTACAAGGCCCTCGCCGACCAGCTCGCCCAGTACTGGACGGCGCACGGCTACACCGTGGGCAAGTTCCGGAACTTCGTCGGCGCCAACACCGACACCTTCCCGACCGACGAGCGGCAGATCTCCGCAACCTCGCCCGACGGTGTCTTCCTCACCCTGGAGATGGACACCCCGGGGGTGAGCCTCCAGGCCTCCATGGACGGAGTCCACTACGCGGGCACCGAGGTGTACGGCAAGAACCCGGCCCAGCCCGGCCAACGGTTGGACGACTACTCGCACCAGCTGACCGTGGTGCCCCCGACCGCCGACGACCCGTACTGGTCGCACCGCTGACGACCGGCCCAAGGGATTGCATGTCGAGCCAGAGCTCGGCGCTGCCCCCCCCGTTCGGGTATGACCCGCGGTCAGGCGCTACTCCGGTCGAAACGGCGCGGCGTCGGGAATGCGGCGCCACCGCTCGCCGTCCCACCCCGGCTGGTCCTCCCAGGGGCCGAGGACGTCGGTGAGAAGGTTCCAGCGCACCACAAGGTGCTCAGGCAGCGGCCCGTCAGATACCTTCTCGAGGTCGGCCAGGAGGTCGGCTACGAGTCGTTGGACCAGGAACTCCATCGCGATGGGAACCCGATAGGCCTCCGAGTCGAAGCCGGTTCCCGGAGCGGAGGTCAGTTGGTGCGTGCGGGCGTTGAGGAACGCCTCGGCGGCCAGGACATCGGCGATACTGACATTGGCGCTTCAGGGTGATGGCGGCGGGAGGTCGAGGGAGAGGCCGGTCCCGGCGAGGAATCCGTCGAGGATGTCGGGGCGGTACTGG
>NZ_JBFBOC010000039.1:0-57019 GCF_040685975.1 Kitasatospora sp. NPDC086791
CCTTCCGCCACCTCGGCCGCCGCTCTGCGTCGGCGGGCCCCCACACGACCTCCCCTCGAGCCCTCAGGCCGGGGGGTGCCCTGCGAGCGCCGTAGTCGCCCGCAGGGCACCCCCGTGCAGTCGGGCTGGCCCGAGACGGGCGGCCGATTGTGCGTAGGGCAGCCGACAGGGCGCTGACTGCCGGCTGGCGGTCTCCCCATTTCTTGACGCGGTGATTCCATGATGGTGTCATTGAGTCGTGCTGTATTCTGTGCCTGAGCTCGAAGATGCCGACCTGACTGTCCTTGCGGAGATCGAGGACATGCGGGATCGGCTGCGCCTGCATCTGCGCACGCCCCGCCGATGGGAGGGGCAGCTGCGGCGCAACCTGACCGCGCGGGCGATCGCCGGGTCGAACACGATCGAGGGCTACGCGGCGAGCGTGTCGGACGTCGAGGACATCATGGTCGGAGAGGCCCCGATCGAGGCGAGCGACACCGTCGCGGTTGAGATCGAGGGCTATCGGCAGGCGATGACCTACATCCAGCGCCTTGCCGAGGCCGGTGAGGATTTCGCGTACAGCAAGGGGCTGCTCAACGCGCTGCACTTCATGATGCAGGGCCACCACCTGGTCAAGCGCCCCGGCTGGTGGCGCACCGGATCGGTGTACGTCACGTCGGCCGAGGATCCCACCATCGCGGCCTACACCGCGCCGGACGTCGGCCTGGTCCCGGTGCTCACCGGTGAGCTGGTGGAGTGGCTGAACGACGGCGACCTCGACGCGCCCGGACTCGTGCGGGCGTCGATGGCGCACCTCAACCTGGTCGCGATCCACCCGTGGTCGGACGGCAACGGGCGGATGTCCCGCGCCCTGCACACCCTGGTCCTCGCCCGCGAGGGGATCATGGCGCCGGAGTTCTCCAGCATCGAGGAGTGGCTCGGCCGGGCGCGCAACACCTACCGCTACTACGACGTCCTCGGTGAGGTCGGCGGCCCCGTCTGGACCCCCGAGCGGGAGACCCTCCGGTGGGTCCGGTTCTGCCTGCGGGCCCACCATCAGCAGGCCCAGAGCGTCGAGCGGCAGGTGAACAGCACCCGCGAGGTCTGGACCGCACTCGACGAAGCCGTCGAGCGGCGCGGCTGGCCCGACCGCATGCTCTACGCCCTCTACCCCGCGGCCATGGGCAACCGCCTGCGCCGCGCCACGTACCAGGCCGACGCCGAACTGAGCGAGCAGCAGGCCCAGCGCGACATCCGCGAACTGGTCCGCGCCGGCTGGCTCGCCGCGAAGGGCGAGGCCCAGGGCCGCTACTACCTCGCCGGCCCAGACCTTCCCGAGGAGATCACGCGCGGAGTCCGTGAGCCCCGGCCGCTGCGCGACCCCTACGCGTGACCCGGCAGGGCGGAGGTGAAACTGCCGCACCAGCCACGCCTTTCTCACACCCCGCCGCCTGCCATCACCGGCGCTCGGTCGCCATGTTGCCAGTGTGTCTCTGCGCAGCCCGGAGCTGTCACCGGGAACCGGGCGGCTTGGGCCACGCCGTTCCGTCTGTGGCGGCCGTGAGGATGTCTCCGAGGCGGAGCCAGGCGTTGGGGCCGGAGCTGCTGATCGGGCTGTCGGTGAATCGCTGCCATGCCTGGTGGTCGTCTCCGAGGGCTGCTTCCACCAGGGCGATCACTCTGGGATGCGTGCTGCCGTAGCGGTGACCGCGGGCCTTCAGTGCCGTCCAGGCGGGCAGGGCCAGAACGGTCTCGTCGGGGCAGTCGGGCAGGGCGAGGACCTCTCTGGCCCACGCTTCGCGGTTGGCGGGGTTGCCGCCGAGCCGGAGGCGCAGGTCACGGGTGAGGGTGTGGACGGCGTGCTGCGGGTCGGAGTGGCGGGCGAGGACCGAGACGAACGGCGGATCGCTGCGGTGGCCGTGCCAGGCGACGGACAGCAGTGCCTTCTCCACGAGCGCGTCGTCACCGGCGTGCCGGTCCAGGTACGCGTCGAGCACCTCCGCGGTGACGGCGGACAGGCTCCGGAGCGTCACTTCTTCGGGGTTGCCGAGGGCCGTGCGACGGGTCGCGGGCGGCTGCGGGGCGGGGTCGGCGACGATCCGCGTGATTGCGTCCAGGAGTTCGTCGAACTGCCGCCGGTCCTCCTGGGACTTGTAGTCGTACGACTGGGGACCGGACCGGCCGCGGCGGGCGTCGCGGATCGTCAGCCGGACTGTCGCTTCGACGGCTGGTGTGAGCTCGGGCAGGTGGACCAGCATGTCGCGAACCCAGCGCAGGTCGGACGCCGTGCTGATCCCGTAGAGGTCCTTCGGCTTCCAGGTCCGCAGGGCCTGCACGGCCGTTTCGGCGAAGTGCCGCCCCAAGTTGGCGAGTTCGTCCGGATGGCTTCGCCAGGTATGGGGATCGCCGTAGGCGGGCTTGGCCTCGGCGGGGTTCAGGACGAGGCGCCACCGCCCGTCGGCCGCGTGGCTCACCCAGGACACAGCGGAATCGGTGCCCCAGTCGGTGTCGAAGCCGTCGTCCCGCAGGTACAGGAACTCGATGTCCTTCCGATCGGTCTCGTCCAGGGTTGAGAGCTCGGCGGCGAAGCGCTGCCGGGCCTCCTCCTTCGAGGAGCCGTCCTGGAAGAAGCCGCAGATCCGGGTCGTGAGCATGGCGGCGTCGAACCTGGACAGGTCGTCCAGCGCGATCTGCCTGAGGAGTTTCGGCTCGACCGTCCACGGCACGCTGCCGAGCAGTTGGTCGCGGATGACCCGGTTCGCCGTGGTGCCGGCGGTCCTGTCGATGAGCTGGGAGTGCCTGTCAGGGTGCTGTTCGAGCACAGCCGACCACATGCGGCCCCACGCGCCGAACGCTGCCCTGATCCGCTCGGACCAGGCACCGGAATCCTCGCCCTCCAGACGCGTGCGGTCGAGGCCGTCGGGCAGGAGAGCGACGGCGGCCTCGAATACGGCGTCGTGGAGGCGTCCCGTACGCAGAACCACCTGTGCGGGCGTTGGCTCCTTGAGCAGTTCGGGCGTCATGTGCGCTGGTTGCGGCACCCGCCTGCGCAGTTCGTCGGCGACGGCCGCGCAGAGGTCGGCCGGCCGGTCGGCGGCGCCGAGGGAGCCGAGCCGGCGGTCGGAGCAGCGGCGCAACGCGTCAGCCCGCAGAACCGGATCGCAGTCGGGGTGGATGAGCGCGAGGACCACCAGCGACGTCGACCCGCTGAGGTACTCGTACTCGCTCTCGCTCTGCCGCAGCCCGTTCGCCACTGCGGTTTCCAGCAGCCAGGCGGGTGCCGAATCCCGGTACGGCTTGGCGAGCAGTGCTGCAAGGAGCGGCCCGCCCTGCTGGCTGTCGGCCAGGCCACGGGCCTGTTCGGCTACCATCCGGGCCGCCGCGGACCCGGGCTCGGCACCGGCCGCGACAGTGGCCAGGAACTCCACAGGCAGCCTGGTCTTTTCGGTGGCCATTCCTGCTTCCCTCTCCCCGGTGACTCGTCAGAGCCCATCCTGCTCCATCGGTCGGACAATCCGGGAACGAGCGACCAGAGGAGGGGCGGGACTGTCACGGCTTCATCGGGGACAACCCCTCGGTGACTCGGGTACGGTGTCGGACAGGATCAGGTCCGGACCGCTGACGGCATCGGCGGAGCCAGCCTCGGCCGATGCACTTTTCCACCGTCCGGAGGCACGTCAGCAGCGTGCCCACCAGCGGAACTCCACTCTCTTTCGCGCGCCCGTACCGGGACGCGCCTTCCATCGCACCGGAGTTCCCGTATGCCCGAGCACCAACTCACCGCCGTACCCCGCGACTTCCACTGCGAACACACCCCCAGCAAGAGCCGCGTCCTCGCCCTCCTCGCCCACGACAACGGCCCCGACTCGCTCCAGGCCGTCCTCACCTGCCGTGACCCCCAACTCGCCCACCAAGCAGTCGAACTGCTGCGCCGTATCCTGCGCAGGCCGGCCGCCACGCAGGCGGCGGAGCTGGTGGACGGGCTGTGCGGGCAGCTCCCGGACGCCCCAGCGTCCTCGCTGCGGCGGGCAGCCGCCTATGCGGGCTCCGGGACCTGGCCGGCCACGGACGGAACACACATCACCTGGCCCAAAGAGGCCGCGGTCGAGGCCCCGAGCCGGGACGAAGACACCGACAACGAAGATGACGGCGACGAAGCCCCGGGCCCCGACGGCCCCGCGCCGAGCGAGGTGCGGCTGCGTGACCTGTCGGGCCACGTCGTGCGGATCACCACACTCCGCGAGTTCCACGTCCGCGACCGGCAGGCCCTGCTCAACGCGGCGGGCGAGCAGGGCTGGGAACCGATGCCCGCCGACCAGCTCGACGGCGGCGACCCGCACGACGTGGTCGGCGCGGTCATGTGGCTCGCCGAACCGCCCGTCCACGTCGACGGGACGGACAGCCTCACCGACCACAGCCAGGGCTCGCTGCTCCAGCGGAGCAACGGCGACGAGGTCGCCGCGTGGAGCACGGAACCCGTCGTGGCGGACTTCGGCCCCGGCCGACAAGACACCAAGGCCGGGCAGCCCGACGAGAGCGGCCTCGACGAGGACCTCCCCGACTTCGCAGCGCTGTTCCCCGCTCAGGCTCCGCACTGCGAGGACCCGGAGTGCGAGGACGAGCGCTGCCTGTGGCAGCTGACCCCCCGCACAGCCGACCTCCTCCACACCGCGCTGTCGCTGCTGGCCGACGAGGCGTACGACGACGCGGAGGAACTCGGCGACGGACACCTCATCCCGGACAAGCACGAAGGCAACTGGGGCGTGTTCCCACGCCTGCCGAAGCTGACCTTCACCACCGACCTCCAGTGGCGGCGCCGCTTCGCCCGCGCCGCCGACGACCTCGCCGACGACCTGGAGCGCGGCCGCTGGCCGCAGCCGACCTGCACCGCCGAAGAACTCGCCCTGCACCTCGCCATCGCCGACGCCGGCGACAGCGCCGACGAGCTCGGGGACGACCCCGGCGACACCGAAGACGGCACGTACAGCACACTGCCAACGCACCGCGACGACTATGACTTCGGCGCTTGCACGGACATGTTCTTCCAGGACACCGACGTCCTCATGCTCTACAGCTCCCGCTTCGACGGCATCGAGGACCCTGACGGTGACGCCAACCGCCAGATGGGCGTGGGCGACCTGCGCGCGCAGGCATGGTTCGAGCCGTTCGGGAACGTCAAGGTACGCGACCCCCACCGCGGGTTCCGCCGCTGATCGGACGGGGGTGCGCGGAACGGCGGGCCGAATGTGCGTAGACACCTTCGGCCCGCCGTTCGCGATGACCGGGAAAGAGCGAGCGACGGGGATCTTCCGGGGCCGACATAGTGCTCGGCCGCTCCTCGGTTTGGGTCTCCAGGGCGAACGGGCGGTCGAACGGATCGAGGCAGCCTCCTGCAGCGGCGGCCCGCCCCTGGGCTGCCCCGTCGTCGGAGAATGCCCGACCGGGGAGGTCACAGCGCTGCGCGGGATGACTCGATCAGGTTGGCGAGGCCCCGGTCCTCTTTCCCGCAGGTCCTCTGTTGGTCACTCTCTGCGGATGGTCAACAGGTGCCGTGCGATGAAGAAGGACATGAAACTCTGCAGGAACCGGGTCGCCCGCCCCGGGCTCCGCTGCCACCTGCACCAGGGTCTCCCCGCCGACCGGCGCCCCGTTGAGCCGTCGTCACGCAGGCGGGCTGCGGGCGGCGCACCCGCGGCGCCGGCCGGCCGAAGGCCGCGACGGCCCAGTTCCACGGTGAACCGCCCGTCATCGAGCACACGGGCCACGTCGCCGTCGAGGAAACCCCGGATTCCGGCCCAGCGCACTCCGTCCAGGCCGGTTCCAAGTCCGTTGCGAGTTGTCAGCCGCGCTGAGACGGACAGCGCCGCCCGTGCGTGTACCAACCTCGTGGCGGCGGGCGGCGGTGACACCATCGCCGCCCAGGCGCTGCGGCACGTGAGCGACACCACCTGGAACGCCCTCGTCGAACGCCACCGGGGAACGGGCTGCGAGGCGCTCGCGACGTTAGCCCGCGCACTCCTGGACGGGAAGAAGTCGCTGCACGGCATGCTCGGCAACGCCGTGGGCAGGCTGCTGGCCGCACTGGGGCGGCCCCGGATCGAGCAGGTCTTCGCACGGGAACTGGCCGCCCGGATACCGCTGCCGTTCGGACAGGAGGTCGCTGTCGCCGCACGGGGCCTCCAGGCGGCCGGAATCTTCGTCTGCTTCACCGGCGGCGCCGTGATGCAGGACTGCGCATGCCTGCGAGACCTCCTCGAGCACGAGGGCAGGGCGCAGTTCGAGAACCTCCTCCAAGGCGCCCTCCACGACTGGAGCGAACTGCCCACCCGGATGCACGACGGCGTGGTCCTGCCCGGACACCAGCGGCCGTGACCGACTGACCCGCGCGAGGCCACCAGTAGCGGACCGCCGTACGATGAGCAGGACGCTGGACCGCGCGCCATGGGTATCCGGCGCACATCGCCGCCACCAGCGTCATCGCCTTCGCCGCCGGGTTGGCTCCGCCGCTGTTGCCGGCCCCGTTGATCCGCAGCCGGTCGGTGATCAGGCCCGGCAGACCGAGCCGCTCGGCCAGGCGGACCAGCGGGACCAGGCCCGCGTCCGCGACCAGATTCGGCTCGTCGAACACGGCGGAGACGGTCGTTACGGCGTGAGAGGATTGCACTTCAGAGATGCCTTGCTGATTGTGCTGATGGAGCGTAGAGAACTCACATCATCGCAGGTCGCAAGGCATCTCTTCGTTCCGGCCTTCTCCCGCACCGGAGATCAACCGGTGGATCCGGAAGATTTCAAGTCCAGTGAGACGGTCGTGACGCTATGAGGTTTGTGGTGTGGGTTCGCGGCGCTTGGCGGGGTCGTTGATCCACGCGGTCTTGGGGATCTGGGGTGGTCTGGGGCGGCGGCCGAAGCGTTCGGGGTGCCGCGCGTAGGCCTCGGCGAGGGTGACGGCGCGCTGGTCGCGGATCTCCTCCGCCGTCCCGAAGTGGACGCTGGCGGGGGTGTGAAGTCCGATGCCCGAGTGCCGATGCTCGTGGTTGTAGTACGAGGTGAAGGCGTCGAACCATTCGCGGGCGCGGGCCAGGGATTCGAACCGTTCGGGGTAGTCGGCCATGTACTTGGTGGTCTTGAACTGGGCCTCGCTGTAGGGGTTGTCGTTGGAGACCTTCGGGCGCGAGTGGCTTCTGGTGACGCCGAGGTCGATCAGCAGCTGGGAGACCTTCTTGCTGGTCATCGAGGTGCCGCGGTCGGCGTGCACGGTGTCGGGAACGATGCCGTTGCACGCGATGGTCTCGCGGATCAACTCCTCGGCCCGTTCCGCGGATTCGGCCAGCTCAACGGTGTGGCCCACGATGTAGCGGCTGAAGATGTCGATGATGACGTAGGCGTGGTACCAGATGCCCTTGCTGGGGCCGGCAGCTTTGGTGATGTCCCAGGTGAAGACCTGGGAGGGTCCGTCGGCGACCAGTTCGGGCACCGTTTTGGCCGGGTGGGTGGCCTGGCGGCGGCGCTCACCGGACTGCCCCCGCTCGCGCAGGATCCGGTACATCGTGGAGACCGAGCAGTGGTAGCGCCCGGTGTCCAACTCACGGGCCCAGATCTGCGCGGGCGCCAGCTCCGCGTACTCGGGGCTGTTCATCAACTCCAATACCGCATCACGCTCTTCGGCTGTCAGGGCCGACGGCTGGACCTGCGGCGACCTTGGCCCGCGCACGGGCGGCGGCTTGAGCCTGCGGTAGTGGGTGGCCCGGGAGCGGCCGGTCAGCCGGCACGCGGCCGTGGTGCCCAGCTCGTCTTCGACGCCGGTGAACGCCTCGTCCACAACGGGATCGGCGGCGTGCCTCAGTCCGCGCTCTCGGAGATCATTTCCAAGAGCGCCGACGCTTTTCCCAGGACCTCCAACGCGGCCTTGTTCCGGGCGAGCTCCTTCTCCAGCCGTTCCACCTGTCGACGCAGCTTCTCGTTCTCGACCTCGGCGGCGGACTTCTTCGGGCGGGCCGGGCTCGTGCGGTGGTCGGCCAGGTTCTCCAGGGCCCCGGCATCGCGTGCGGCCCGCCACTCGGTGACGTGCGAGTGGTACAGGCGCTCGCGGCGCAGGACCGCACCCTTCTCGCCCTCGGGCGCGGCGTCGTACTCGGCGACGATCCGCAGTTTGTACTCGGGACTGAACGTGCGGCGCTTCGGCCTGGGAGCCGGGTCGGCTGCGGACGGATTGGTGCTGGTCATCAGGGGCGAAACTCCTACCTCGGGCCCTCTCAGGCTAACCCGACAAAGCGGGATGTCTCACCCAAGGCTGACAGAGAGGGATCCGGGCTCAGTGCACCGTCCCTGGCAACTGAGCCCGGTCACTGATTGTCTGGCATGCTCTGGTCCCCATCACCTTTCGGATCCAGGTAAGCCATCAGGCCCAGGAATATCCCTCCAATTCCTCCCGGCTGAGCCGGGGATACAACAAGGCGCCTCGTGGCGCACATCAGGCGCTCGACGGTGTTCCGCTCCATACCTTGATCTCGGGCTGATCCCGGTCACTCGTACGATCGGGACACCCAGGGGTTCCGGGTGTGGCTTGTGTTCCCTTGCCGCTGGTGTGGCTTACAAGGATTGGCCGCCCGGCACCCCGCGACGACTCGACTGCTGGCGACGGGCCAGTACTGGTGGGATGTGCCGGACTCCTGACCACACGAGTCGTCAAACCGCGGTAGTGCTGACGGCCTCTCCTGAGCCCGCGATAGCCGATGCCCCCATCACCCAGGTCATGTTGGCGATGCCCAGCCCTCGGGAGAGCTTCCACTGGCTCTGTGTGCTCTGCAGCAGGGCCTCGTGGCGCATCACGCGCCACGCCTCGTCGTCAATCACCCACCGGCGACCGCTTTCGCCCTGGACGCGCACTCGCGCCGGATCGTGGGCCGGCGGGCTGTCACCCGCATGCGCGCCGACCTGCCACCGGACGCGCTGGAGATGGCGCTGTGGCGGCAGAAGATCGTGCTCTCCTGATCATCGTGGCGATCGTGCTCGGGCTGGTCGGCGTCGACGCCATGAGCCTGCCCTACCTCGCTGTTCATCGGCATCGTCGTCCCGGCCGTCGCACCGGTCCTCTCCGCCGCCCGGTTCCGGCACGGAGGCCGATCCGCGCACCGCTGAGCAACCGGGCAACGCCGCCGAGGGCCTGCGGTTCGCCGGAACGGATCGCCGTCAGTACTCGGAGCCGCTTCGCAGGTAGGTGCCCGCGACCTGGAGCCACGCCCTGGGGCTGAAGTGCGCCTCGATCCGGTGCGGCGTGTCCTCGAAGACGCGCAGGACGCGCAGCGCGCCGCTCGGGTGCAGGTCGTACTCGAAGGTGACGCCGTCGTCCGTGCCGTCCTCGTACTGCATGTCCAGCGGCCCCTTCGACGGTTCCGCCGGTGCCCGGGCCTCGGCCGAGAGTTTCACGTAGACGGACATCTCGGTGTCCTGCCTTCCTGTCTGCCCGAGGGGACAGGCCCATGGGGCCTGTCCTCAGGTCTCTTCGGCCGGTACCTCGGGGCCGATGCCGGTGGCGATGAGGATCTGCTGCGCGGAGTCGGTTCCGCCGGCCTCGACCGCGCGTGCCATCGCGGCCAGGGCTGCCTCCCGGCTCGCCTGCGGGGGGACGACGAGCAGGCTGAAGTGATCGCGGTCACCCCGCGTGACGATCACGGTGTCGTCGCCGACCGGGTACCGGTCGATGTGCACCGACCGGCCGTCGACGACCAGCCGGGCCGGGACGTCGTCCCAGGCTTCGGCGTCCAGCCCGACGCTCTCCACGGGGCCGAGGTGTTCGGTCAACGCGCGGACCAGGCCGGGTAGTTCGACGCTGATGTCCCGTGAGTGAGGCCACCACGCGCCGTCGAGCGCACCTGCGCGTGACCGGGTGGTCTCCAGGCGCAGCAGGACCGTCCCCGGCTTCGCGGTCTGCCGGAACCGGTCCGGCAGGAACCCGTGGTGCGAAGCACCGGTTTCGTCCGACATGGCTCGCCACCTGTCCGTGGGCGCGCGCCGACCTTACCGAGCGAGGGCCGACCATCGGGGAGCGACGCCCGGGCCGCCCCGATATTCCCACGGTACTCCGCCCGCACCTCGCCGGTCCGGCCGCGCAGGAGAGCCGCGGCGGGGGTGCGGGTGGCTCAGCGCCGCTCGATCAGGAACAGGGTCGCGTCGTCGCTCGTACGACCGCCCCGCTTCTCCTTCAGGACGGGGGAGAGCGCGCGCACCACGGCCCGCACCCCGTCCAGCGGCCGCTCGACGCGGTCGACCCGGTCGATGAGCCCTTCCTCCCCGAACTTCTCCCAGCCGGCCTCGCCTCGACCAGGCCGTCGGTGAAGCACAGGACACGGTCACCGTCCCGCTGTCCGGCGTCGCGCGAGGGCTGCTCGCCCCTGGTTTCGGCGCGTTCGAATGCGCGACGACCGTCTCGGGCGGCGCGGGGGTGCCGGGAGCACCGGGCAGGGCGATCGCGCACCGCAGTACGGAAGGCATGGCGGACCTCCCCACCACCGAGCGTTCGGACCCCTCCCGTCCCACGGCAGGTGGCCCGGCACTTCCACCGCATGAACAGCGCGGGCCGTCGCCCCCGCGGTCCGGCGCGGGCTCCGCCAACGGGACTCCCGCCAGCCCTTGACAGCGAGCAACTCAAGCTTTACGAGTGAGTAAGGGGGGTGGCCCAGGAATCCGCTCGTGCGGGAGGAGGCCCCGCGATGGCTCGCTCCGTCGGTATCGATCTGGGGACCACGAACTCCGTCGTCTGCGTCCTGGAAGGCGGCGAGCCCACGGTCATCCCCAACGCGGAAGGGGCGCGCACCACCCCGTCAGTCGTGGCGTTCGCCAAGGGCGGCGACGTGCTGGTCGGCGAAGTCGCCAAACGCCAGGCCGTCACGAACGTGGACCGCACCGCCCGCTCCGTCAAACGCCACGTAGGAGACCCGCACTGGCGCTTCCCCGACACCGGCGACATCGAGGGAAAGCGGTACACCGCGCAGGAGATCTCCGCCCGCGTACTGCAGAAGCTCAAGCGCGACGCCGAGGCCTACCTCGGTGAAGACGTCACCGACGCCGTCGTCACCGTCCCCGCCTACTTCAACGACTCCCAGCGCACCGCCACCAAGGAAGCCGGGGAGATCGCCGGCCTGAAGGTGCTGCGCATCGTCAACGAGCCGACCGCCGCAGCCCTCGCGTACGGGCTGGACAAGGAGAGCGACCAGACGATCCTGGTCTTCGACCTCGGCGGCGGAACCTTCGACGTCTCCCTGCTGGAGATCGGCGAGGGCGTCGTGGAGGTGAAGGCCACCAACGGCGATACCCACCTCGGCGGCGACGACTGGGACCAGAAGGTCGTCGACCACCTCGTCCAGCAGTTCAAGAACGGCTACGGCATCGACCTGTCGAAGGACAAGATGGCCGCGCAGCGTCTGCGCGAGGCCGCCGAGAAGGCCAAGATCGAGCTGTCCTCGACGAGCGAGACGACGATCAATCTGCCCTACGTCACGGCCTCCGCCGAGGGCCCGCTGCACCTGGACGAGAAGCTCACCCGCGCCCAGTTCGAGCAGCTGACCGCCGACCTGCTGGAACGCTGCAAGATCCCGTTCCACCAGGCGGTGAAGGACGCCGGGATCAAGGTGTCCGACATCGACCACGTCATCCTCGTCGGCGGCTCGACCCGCATGCCTGCTGTCACCGGCCTGGTGAAGGAGCTGACCGGCAAGGACCCGCACAAGGGCGTCAACCCGGACGAGGTGGTCGCCATCGGCGCATCCCTGCAGGCCGGTGTCCTCAAGGGCGAGGTCAAGGACGTCCTGCTGCTCGACGTCACCCCGCTGTCCCTCGGCATCGAGACCAAGGGCGGCATCATGACCAAGCTGATCGAGCGCAACACCACGATCCCCACCCGGCGCTCCGAGATCTTCACCACGGCCGAGGACAACCAGCCGTCCGTGCAGATCCAGGTCTACCAGGGCGAGCGCGAGATCGCCGCGTACAACAAGAAGCTCGGCATGTTCGAGCTGACCGGCCTGCCGCCGGCGCCGCGCGGCCTGCCGCAGATCGAGGTCACCTTCGACATCGACGCCAACGGCATCATGCACGTGGCCGCGAAGGACCTCGGCACGGGACGGGAGCAGAAGATGACCGTCACCGGCGGCTCTTCCCTGCCCAAGCAGGACATCGACCGGATGATTCACGAGGCCGAGCGGCACGCCGAGGAGGACCGCCGCCGCAGGGAGGCCGCCGAGACCCGCAACCAGGCCGAACACCTCGTCTACTCCACCGAGAAGCTCCTCCAGGACAACCCGGACAAGATCCCCTCAGACGTCACGTCCGAGGTCAACGGGGCCCTGGCGGATCTCAAGGACAAGCTCAAGGGCGAGGACACCACGGCCATCCGTACCTCGATGGAGCGCGCGGCCACCGTCGCACAGAAGATCGGCACCGCCCTCTACGCCCAGGCCGGCGGCCCGCAATCCGCGGCCGGCACCGGCCCGACGCAAAGCGGCGATGAGGAGGAGATCGTCGATGCGGAGATCGTCGACGACCAGACCCCGAAAGGAGCCACCGGATGAGCCCGGCCCGCCAAACCCGGGCCGGGACGACCGCCCTGGGGGCGTCATCCGTGACAGCGGCCACCCTCCGGTCGCGACGACCCGTGCTCTGCTCATGGCAAGGCGCGGAGCCTCGTCTCTAGGAAGCGGGCTCGCCCCAGTCGATGCGTTCCACAGCATGCGGCGGGAACGACACTCGAGATCCGTCCTTCTGGGTGACGTGCACCCATCCGTGCTCGTCGATGCGAATGATGCCTCCGACCGACTCGCCGAGCGCGACGCCGGGGCTGACGTATCCCGCTCCACGGGCCAGATGCACTGTTCCGGGGTTCGCCTCAAGGCCTGCCATGACCTGATTGTCCAGGTTCATGCCGGGGTCCACCATCGGAGTCCTGTCGTGCCCGCCCGGGGGCCTGGCGTCCACCGCCGTGCCCTGGTCGGCCCGGGATCGACCATCCGTTGCGCCCGCCCTTGCCGAGGGTCGGCTCTCCAGCGCGGGTGAGGAACCGTCCCGGTGGCCCGACGAAGCGGATGTGTCGCTGTGCGCGGTCGGACGCGTCGGGTTGCCCGGTGCCGCCGCTGTCCTACACGTGGAAGGCGTTGGTGGTGCAGCGACTCGATGTGGTTCACCAGTGGTTGCGACGATCGCGCGATAGGGGGAGAGGACGATCTTCAACGGTAGGTGGTCGCCCCACGGGTT
The DNA here is from genome assembly GCF_040685975.1 of Kitasatospora sp. NPDC086791. Lineage (NCBI taxonomy): Bacteria > Bacillati > Actinomycetota > Actinomycetes > Kitasatosporales > Streptomycetaceae > Kitasatospora > Kitasatospora sp. NPDC086791. The sequence goes on from NZ_JBFBOC010000039.1 coordinate 13,225, forward strand.
CCAGTACGCGCGGTAGCGTTCGGCCTCGTCATCCGTCTGCCCGCGGGTCTGCGGTCGGCGCGCCCGCGGCTGTCAGGAGGTCGGTGCCGGTGCGGGTGTTGGCCGGGTCGGACGCCGCTGTCATCAGCCACTCGGCGGCGGAGGCTTCGGTCTCGGGGGGAATCACCAGGAGTTCCAGGCGCAGGGGGGTGAAGGAGCACACGATCACCTCGTCCGCGTCCTGCTCCTGTTCGAACCACCCGACGTGGATGACGTGGCCCGCTACCTGGACGCGCCGGGGGATGACCGGCCAGTGCGTCGGGTTCACGGTGACACGGGTGACCTTCCCCCAGGTGGGGTCCAGTGCTGCTGCCAGCGGGGGCAGCTCACGCAGGAGGTCGTGCGAGCGCGGCCACCAGGCCCCGTCCAGCCGGCCGCGCGTGGCGCCCTCGGGTGTCAGTGACAGGCGGACCGCCGGCCCTGGCCCAGGTGGCTGGGCGGCGGCGGGATCAGAGGTCGCGGTCATGTCGAAACACCTGCCTCGGGCTCGTTCGTGGACGGCCTCGTGCTACCGCCAGGGCGCCGCAGAAATCCGCAGACCGTGGACGGTGCGCTCTTCCACCGTACTCCGGCCGCGGCCCCGCCCTCCGGGGTGAGCAGGGGTGCTCGATGGGTCTCCGTTGGTCGACCTTCGTCTCGAACTCCGCCACGGGCGCCCCGGTGTACCCGTAGCGGTCCGCTCTGCCGGTCGGCTTCATCGCCTGGCCTTCCCCGTGGATCGGTGTACGACTCACCGGTACTTCCCTGTCCCGGCACGGCACCGGCCCTCACCCCGAGCACCTCGGCCGGGACGGGTCCTGTGACTGTGGGGTGAGGCGCAGGAAATCTCTCGGGTGGAATTTCTGGTCAAACGCCACGCGGGGGGAATTCTAAACATTAACTCATGTGCATGACGGGCTCGAATTCTCGCAACAAGGAGTATCCTGGAAATTAGCCGGAGAAGTTACCGGTAGGACGATCGCGAGGAGGCGAATATGCAGATCACTGAGGCAGGATCCCTGGCTCTGCGACTTGTGATCGAAAAAATGTCCGCCTTTTCGGCGGGAAAGATCACGGGGTGATGGGGGTCAGGGGGGTGCAGATTCAGATCCTGTTGCCCCGGTCGGCGCTACGTTCATGCAGGCCGGAAGGCCGTTCCCCGCAGCGATGCGGGGAACGGCCTTTTTCTGGGGCGGGGCCGTGTGTCATCGCGCACCTCTCGCAGGGCTCTCACGGATTGAGTGCCACGAGGTGGCATCGGGCGTTCTGCGGAGCGGACGAGATGGGCCCTGGCCTTGCGCGAACAGGACCAGCCAACGCCGCGCCAAGGGATTTCACTGTGGAGGAGCCAGCGGACTGGCAGGGCTTGTCAGCCTGGGCTGCCCAGGTCGAGGGTCCAGAGCAGGCCGTTCGGGGTGGGGGCGGTGCCGACGCCGGCGTCGGTGTACTGGCAGTCGAGCATGTTCTGCTGGTGGATCGCGCCGTCCGACCAGTCCTTCAGCACTGTGTTCGGCGAGTTCGTGTCCCGGTCGAGGTTCTCGGCCCACACACTCCACTGGTAGCCGGAGGCGGTCATGCGGCCGTCGGCGTGGTTGCCGCGCGGGTCGACGTGGTCGAAGTAACCGGCGACGGCCATGTCGTCGGAATGCCCTTGCGCGGCCGTGTGCAGGCGCTGGCTGACGCGCAGTGGCCTGCAGCCGCTCTTCGCCCGTCGGATGTTGATCAGGTCGACGAGTTGCTGTTCGAGTGTCTTCTGGGGTGTGGGCGCGGAGGGGGTCGGGGTGGGAGTGGCCTGACGAGGAGGAGTGGTGGTGGGCTGGGGTTCGGTGACGGTTGGTGCGGGAGACGGCGTGGTGGGGGCCGGCGCCGGGGATGCGGGCGTGACCGCGACCGACGGAGCGGGCGCGGTGTGGTCCGGGCCGGGGCGGAGGATCTGCACTCCGGCAAGGACGGTCAAGGCGACCGCGACTCCCCCGACCGCCTTGGCCGTCCTGACCGCTCGCCCATCGCGCGGGTGGAGCCTGCGCGTCGGGGCGGCCGACCGTGTCGCCGCGCGCGCTGTGCGGGGGAGTGCCTGCTGCGCGGCCGTGGTGGCGAACGCGGCCAGGTGCGGCGAGGCGGCCAGGTGCGGTGGCGGGAGCAGCAGGGGGAGGCCGGCGAGCAGTCCCTCGACCGGTACCAGGCTGTGCTGGTGCCCCGCGCAGTGCGGACAGTTCCGGGCGTGCCTGGCGATGCGTTTGCGCCACAGCACGGCCGGCTGCCCGTCCCAGGCCGCGGTGAGCGTCGACAGTTCGGCGCACGGCGGGTCGGCGGCGAGTGCTCGCACCACCAGGCGGCCGATCTCCAGTTGTTCCTTCATCCGCTGGACCCGTACGGCGGTGTGCTGCGGTGTGAGGTTGAGGGCCGTCGCCAGTTCGGCCCGGGTGAGCTCACCGCCGGTCTCCAGCCACCAGAGGGAGAGCAGGTCGCGCTCGCGCTCGTCCAGCCAGCGGGTGGCTTCGGCGACCTCCCTGCGCTGGCCCGTCAGGCCGAGCCGCAGGATGGTCAGGTCCACGAAGTCGGCGGCTGGATCGACGACCTGCGTCAGTTCCTGCAGACCCGGCACGGGTGCCGCCTTTCGGGCCGTCCAGCGCCTCCGGACCTCGTTCATCGCCACCGCCACCAGCCAGGACCGGAAGGAGGACGGCTCGTGCAGCGTGTCCAGGGAGTTGACGACGCGGAGCATGGTCTCCTGCACCACGTCGTCCACGTCGGCATGGCCGTCCAGCGCGCGGCCGACGATGTTGTAGATCAGCGGCAGGTGGTCGGCTATCAACCGGTCCCGGGCCGCCGCGTCCCCTGCCTGCGCCGCGGCGACCGTCGAGCTGCCGCTTTCACTGTTCATCAGCGTCCGTCGTCCTCACCTGGGTGATCGTTCCTCCCGCGCCGTGTGAGACCCCGGCGGGAGGGTGGGAATTGCAGAAATCGAGCCGGCGGTGGGGCTCACCGTCCGTTCACCGGGGACGGGCGAAGTCCTCGGTCCACCAGGGCCCGTTGGCGCTGAGGTTCACGCCGACGCCGGTCTCCGTGAAGACGCAGTCCAGGATGTTGTCGCGGTGTGCGGGACTCTTCATCCAGCCGTCCATGGCCGTGGCGGGGTCCTTCGGGCTCTCGTAGATGTTCTCGCCCCAGTTCTGCCAGCCGTACCCGGCGTTGGTGATCCGGGTGCCGGGGTCGATGCCTTCCGGGGTGTCGTGCTCGTAGTAGTTGCGGGCGGCCATGTCGTCGGAGTGCTCCTGCGCCACGGCCTGCAGCTTCGCGTTCACGGTGAGCGGCTTGCAGCCGGCCTTGGCGCGTTCGGCGTTGACCGCGTCGACGATCTGCTGGGCGAACCGGGCAGCGGTACCGGTCGCCGGTGTCCCCGCGACCGGCGCGCTGTGCGTGGCGGGACTGGTGGGCTTGGGCCCCGCCTGGGTCGCCGGAGCACCGCTCGCCGGGATCGCCGGAGCACTGCTCGCCGGCCCCGCCTGGGCCTTCCGAACGGTAGGCGTACCGCTCGGTGTACCGGTGGGCATGCTGGTCGTCGACGCATTCGCCGTCGGGGTCGCCGCGGCACTCGCCGTCGCGGTCGCAGTGACCGCCCAGCTCGGCGTACTGGTCGGCTGGGCCGAGGAAACGGGCGTGACACCGGGCCCCGGCGACAACACCCCGGCCGCGGCGGACGGCGAAGCGGACCCGCCCCCCGAGGACGCCGCGGCAGCGAGCACCCCACCCGTGACCGCGACCAACCCCACCACCCCGGCAATCGCCGCCTTCCCACGCGGCCGCCCCGCAGCCCGCCGCCGACCACGCCCACGCTCGTGCCGAGACACCCCCGACCGGCCGCCTCCCGCAGCGTCCGGCTCGGACGCCACCGCATCGATCACCACGGTCTCGAACTCACTGCTCATGGATCCGCCTCCGCTCCTCGTCGACGCGTCGTTCACGCCGATCCCCCAGGAGACCGACGAACCGGGCCCCGATAACAAAATCCGAAAAGCGGTTTTCGCCCCCCAGCCTCGCCTGATGGTCCGTCTGCCGTAACCCTGTTCGCCGGCGGATCCGCGGTGACGCACTCGGCCAGGGCGACAAGGAACGGGCCGCGGCAGGAGGCGCACGGTCTGCCCCGACCGCACCTCGTGGCAGCGGTCGGCCAGACGTCGCGGCGGTGGGTGGGGGATCTCCCGGCGGGACGGTGACGCGGCCACGGGTGAGCTGCTCGGCCGGCTGAACCGGGCCTTCGGCCCAGCAGACGGACTTCGCGGCCGTGGCTGTGCCGACACGGCCGGTGCCGGTGGCGGCAGCGTTGCGAAGCGGGACAAGACGCAGTGTCGGCGGACGGCCCGGGAGCACCGGGTCCGGTCCGACCGGTCCGGAGGCGGGATCGACGGGGGCCTGCGCGGTGGCCGCGGGCTTCGGGGCCGGAGCGGCGGAGGCGGCTGCCGAGGGGTGAGCGGCTCGTGCGGGCGTCGGTACCGGCTTGGGCGTGGGCTTGAAGGGGGAGGCGGTGCTGGTGGGCGACGGGGTCGCCGAAGGGGACGGGGGCGCGGAAGTGGTAGGGGAGGCCGGAAGTATGGCGACGGGGGTTTCCCGAAGCTGTGTTGAGTCCAGCCGGCAGCCGGCAGCCGGCAGCGGGCGGCAGGCCGGATCGGTGCATGGCGGCGTGCCCGGGGCGCACTGCCCCGGGCACGCCGTCCGTGGGTCGTCGGTGTGGGGCCGGGATCAGAGCCCGGCGTTCACGGTGGCGCTGACGACAGCGCCGTTGCCGACGTTCCACTTGTCGAGGATCTTCTGGTAGGTGCCGTTGCTGATCAACTCCCGGATGGTTCGGGACAGCACGTCGGACAGGTTCTGCCGGTCCCGGCCGACCACGATCCCGTAGAGGCTCGACTCCTGGTATTTGCCGACCAGTTGGAACATGCCCCGGCGGGCCGGCGCGGTGGTGTTGTAGGAGGCGGCGGGGTAGTCGTTGAGGTCGGCGGCGGCGGTTCCGGAGGAGACTTCGGCCGCGGCCTGCTCGTCGGTGTCCGTGGAGTCGATCCGCAGCGGTTTGCCGGCCCTGGTGCAGGCGGCGGACTGGGTCTTGGCGACTTTGATCTGGACGGAGTTGGTCTGTACGGCGATGGTGTGGCCGCACAGGCTGTCCAGGGTGGTGAGGCCCAGGGGGTTGCCGGCCTTGACCAGGATCGAGGTGCCGGTGAGGAAGTAGTCGACGAAGTCCACGCCAGGGTTGGTGAAGTGGCCGGTGGCGTCCTTGCCCTGCTGGCGGTCGCGGGAGTCGATGACGGCGGACATCGCCAGATCGATCTTCCCGGACTGGACGGCCGGGATGAGGTCGTTGAAGGGCATGTCGAGGATCTTCACGCGCAGGCCGAGGTAGGAGCCGAGAGCCGCCGCGAGGTCCGGGTCGAGACCGATGGGTGTGCCGCCGGGGTCCTTGAAGTCCACGGGGACGTAGTTGAGGTAGGAGCCGATGCGCAGTTCGCCGCTGGCACGGATCGACTGCGGCAGCCGGGCTCGGAGGGCGGAGGGCGAGTCGGGCGGGGCCGGGGCGGAGGCGCAGCCGGCTGCCAGCAGGCCGCAGAGGCCGGTGGCGGCCAGCGCTGTCCGGCCGGCGGGGGTTCGGGGCATGGGTGAGTCCTGGGCGCGGGCGACGTGGGGTGGTGGGTGGACGTGCGGCGGCGGTGGGCGGGGAGGTCCCGTCCACCGCCGCGTGGCGGGGTCAGCCGCGGGCGAGCCGGTCGGCCTGGTGGATCAGGTCCTCGGCCTGGCGGGCGAGGGTCCTGGCCGTTGCCGGGGTGGGCCGGCCGGAGCGAGGGGTCGTGGAGTCGAGGAGGTCGTCGATCTGGCGGGCGAGGCGGTCGCGCTGGTCGCCGAGGGCGGCGAGCTTGGCCGCGGTGTCCGTGTAGCGGGTGTCACCGGGGGTTCTGGAGGCTGCGGCGGTGGTGCTGGCGGCGAGCGTGGCGGAGGCGAACTCACCGACTCCGGCGTTGAGTTGCTTGTAGTCGGCGGCCAGGCGCCGGTAGTCGGCCTGGTCGGCGGTGCGCAGGCTTGCCGGGAGTGCGCAGGGCGCGAGGAACTCGGTCAGGACGCGGCCGTCGTGGGCGTAGACGTCGTGCAGGCCGAGCAGGGCGAGCATCGTGGGGCGGATGTCGGTGTGGTCGGACCAGACGGCGCCGGTGGCGCCGAGGTGCTTGACGCCGGGGCCGGCCAGGCCGAGCCAGGTGGTGTTGATGTCGGGTGCGAAGTCGCCGTGGTTCCAGGCCTCTGCGGCGTTCAGGCCGACGCAGGGGGTGGTGCAGTTCGCGGCACCGGCGATGGCGAGGTAGTTGGGGTCGAGGAAGTCGGTGAAGGTGGCGGTGCGCAGGGGGTCGCCGGTGACCATGTGGAGGAGCTTCATCTCGGTGCGGTCGGCGAGTCGGTTGCTGATCGGTTCGGTGGTGCCGGTGAGCGGGTTGACCGCGGTCAGCCGGGAGACGGCGCGTTCGAAGTCGCGGGTGGCGGCGGCGTCGGGGGCGGGGTTGCCGTCGAGGTAGAAGCTCGGGGCGGACTCGGACTTCAGCTGGAAGGGGGTGGCGAGGTGCTGCTGGGTGGCGAGCAGTCCGCGGACGTTGACGTTGATCTCGCCGATCTGCTGGTAGCTGCAGGGGGTGGTGACGCCGTCGCAGCCGGCCGGGCTGGGCTTGCCGCCCACGAAGTGGTCGTTCTCGTCGGAGGTGACGACGAAAAGGCTGTTGGCGGGGGTGATGCCGTCCTTGGCCAGGCGCTGGAAGAAGCCGTCGAAGGCCTGGTCGTAGGCCTTCAGCTGGGCGACGTATCCGGCTTCGCCGGGGCCGTAGGCGCTGCCGCCGGGGTAGCGGTCGTGGGCGTCCGAGATGTAGCCGTAGGTGACGGGCACGCCGGCTTCCTGCATGGTGGCGAGGTAGCCGAGGGTGTTGTCGGCGGACATCGAGTCGAAGCCGGGGAAGCCGGGGTTGCCGGCCTTGTCCGTGACGGGGGCTCCGCCGATCGTGCGGACCGGGTGGTCGGGTGAGATCACGGCGTCGACGCTGTGGGCGCCGTAGAGGGCCTGGTACCCGTGGTAGCCGCCGGGTTCGTCGGGCAGCAGGTCCGGCCGGGCGGCGGGTGTGGCGCAGTGCGCGGAGCCCTGCGCGCAGTGGACGCCGATGCCGACGATGTCGGCCTGGGCCCGGACGGGGTCGGCCTTGGCCTCGGCGGCCTCGGGGGAGTCGGGGCCGAAGACCTTGGCGACGTCGGAGGTGGTGTTCTCCAGCACGGTGTTGGCCGTCGAGACCGCGCCGAAGTCGCAGCCCGCCCGGGTGTAGGCGGTCCAGGGGGCGGGGGTGTTCCGGCCGTCCGGAGTGACCATGGTCGGAGCGGTGTCGGTGGGAGCCGGCGTGGAGGGGTCGGCGATGCCGTCGGTCCAGTACGCGAAGGTGCGGGCGGACGCGCTGGTCCCGTCAGGCTTGTAGTACCGGTAGGAGTTGGACACCGGCTGTCCGTGATCGCCGCCGTAGAGCCCGGTGAGCTGGGTGAGGATGTCGTTGCCGGTGTGGGCGATCAGCGGGGTGTGGTGGGAGGTGTCGACCGTCCCGTTGTGCTCCAGGAAGTCGAGCAGGTGAGGCATCTGCTCCAGGTCGGAGGGCACGTTCGGGTTGTCGCGGGTGAAGTGCACGTTGTCGAACGTCAGGTAGATGACGTGGTCGACCCGCTGGTCTCCGGCCCGCATGACGCATCCGCTCTCGCGATGGCCGGGGTCCGGGTGCTCGTCGGCGGCGGAGGCCTGCGGGACGGCGAGCAGGCCTGCGCCGAGTGCCGCGGCTGCGGCCAGGGCGACGACGGTGGGGCGTCGGGTGCCCATGCTGACTCCTTGTGGGGCGGGTAGGGGGCACGCGTGAACGGCAGTGCGCGGGCACGGCGATGTGCGGGAGCGGCAGTGCGCAGACACGGCGATGTGCGGGCACGGCGATGTGCGGGCACGGCGGCGCGCATGAAGGACAGCACGCGGGGACGGTACGCATCGCCCGGGGGTGATCCGGCGAAGTGGACGAAAGGTTGCCACAGTCTGAACCAATTGCAACAGTCTGTAGAAGGCAATCGGGTTGATATTCCACCTGCTGAGACGTGGTCCGGTCGGCATCGCGCGTAGACCGTGCGCGTAGACGTGCCTTGACCTGCCAGGTTGATCGACCCTACGGTGCGGGGCACACGGAGCCGCCGCACAGCTCGACGGGCGAGTCACGTCCGTCGTGGCACGCGGCAGAAGGAGCCAACCCTCATGCGCAGAAGTACCCCGATGCCGCCTGCCCGGATGCTGGCCACCCTTGCCGTCGGCGTCGCCGTCGGTGCGTCGGTGGCCGGCGGAGGACTCGCTTCGGCCGACGCGAAAGTCCCCCGGACGGACCGTCAGATCACCAACATGACCGACGAAGTGGCCAAGATCAAGGCGTACTACGGCGACACCGTCGACGCCAACGGCGAGCACTGGCCGTCCGCCGACAGCAACTACGCCGTCCAGGTCCGCGGCATCGAGAACCAGGCCGAGAAGTACCTGGCCCAGCGCGCGAAGCAGGGCCACGGCGACCGCAAGGCCATCGTCCTCGACGTGGACGACACCTCGCTGTCCACGTACAACTACGAGCTGGAGACGACCTTCGTCTACAGCCCCGCCGGCAACGCCCAGTACATCGCCACCAAGACCATGCCGGCCGTCTTCGGCATGAACGAACTGGCGGCCCGCGCGCAGCAGCAGGGCTACACCGTCTTCTACGTCACCGGCCGCCCCGAGTCCCAGCGCGCCGCCACCGCGGCCAACCTCGCCGCCGTCGGCTACCCCGCCGCGGACCCGGCGCACCTGTTCATGAAGGACAAGAGCGCACCCCCGTCCTACCTGAGCTGCGGCGCGACCTGTTCCGTCGTGGAGTACAAGTCCGGTACCCGGGCCCACATAGAGAGCCTCGGCTACGACATCGTGGGCAACTTCGGGGACCAGCAGAGCGACCTGTCCGGCGGCCACGCCGACCGGACCTTCAAGCTGCCGAACCCGATGTACTACCTGCCGTAGCCGGGGAGCGCCGCTGAGCCGGCCCGATGCCACCAATCGGCGGCATCGGGCCATCGGCGCTGTCGCTGCCCGTGAGGCACTCAGCTGCCGGTGACGCTGGTCTCGGAGGTCTGCGTGCCGTCGGAGAAGTCCACCGCGAGCGAGGCGGGGCCGGCTCGGGCCGCTTCACCTTCATCGTGAAGCCGGAGGCCGGCACCGCGGACACCAGACGGACGACGCCGGGTTCACCGCTACGGTGCCGGACCGCCGCGTCGCCGACCCCGGGCGTCCGAGGACGTGCCGGCGCCGCCGCAGGGGCGGGTGAGCGGAACCTCAGGGGTTCCATAGGGCCCTCTGCGGGCGGCGATCCGAAGGTTCGAACGTGTCTACGATCGGTTGCGTCGGCCCGCCTTCCCCGTGCGGCCGACGTGCCCCGTCGGCGGACGGGCGGTCAACTCCCCCACCCGTCACGTCCGCCGTCGTCGAGCACTCGTGGGCGACCACGTCGTGGCGACGCCATTGCGGGGCGCCCGCTCGGACGAGAAGTCAAGGACCGGTCCTGACCATGTTCGCTGTAGCGGTGCCGCACGTGCTGTCCGCGCTCCACACAGCGCCCGGGGCCGGGACGGCCGCGATTCCCGGCTCGCCGTCGGACGCGTACGAGAAGGCCGGCGGTCGGCGGACCGTGGTCGCCGGTGGCGGCTCGGCCGGGCTCAGCGCGGCGGAACGCCTGCGCGACCGCGGATTCGACGGCGAACTCGTCGTACTGGGCGAAGTGTTGCACCAACCGCACAGCAGACCGCCTCGGCACGGCGCGATGAGCCCCGATGCACGACACGTCGGCGCGCCTACCCGTGCGCGGTGCGGCCCTTCCGGTCCCGGGCGCCACCGCTCTCATGGCCGTCGCTCAGGACGAGGGCGGCGGCGGGTCGGATCGACCGCGACGTAGACGTACGGCTTGTCGGTCTCCCGTGGAGCGAGGCGCATCGGGCCCTCCTTTGAGCTCCGTGATGAGGACATCGCGTTCCGCGTGGACGCGTGGGGACTCGGACAGCCTGACGGCGCGGGCGGTGCGGGCATCAGCGGTCCGTTCCAGTGCCCGGGACCCGCGCAACGTTCTGACGGGCAGGTCGGGCAGCAGCTCGCCGGCGCCGCCTGCTCATGGGAGCAGTGTTGCGTTTCGGCGAGTTTGACGAATTGTCACGACCAGTGGACCGGTTTGCGGATGCTGGCGGTATCCACAGCCGGGTGCGGCTGTTCGATCCCGCCGGATGGCGGATCACACAGTGGCTCTGGTCACCGGCCGGGCCTCTAGAGTCTTTACAGCCCGATGCCGGCACCCGCGTTCCAGGCGGGATCAACGCTCCCGGACGTCTTTCCCTCACCTTCACGACCTGGCCGCCATTTCGTCTGCCACCAGGACCGCCGCAGCGTCGCGCCCGGTCCGGAAGGACGCTGTCCGCGTACCACCGGAGGTACCCATGCGCTCGCACGGCGAGTCCGAGAACGCCACATCCGGCCCCGCGCCGGTCCACCCCGTCGATCAGATGCTGCCCGCACCACGGTTGGCGATCCTCGGCCTCCAGCACGTCTTCGTCATGTACGCGGGCGCCGTCGCCGTCCCGTTCATCGTGGGCAGCGCCCTCAAGCTCGACCTGCACACCATCGCGCTGCTGGTCAGCGCCGACCTGCTGGTCGCCGGTATCGCGACGATCATCCAGGCGGTGGGCGTCTCCCACCTCCTCGGTGTCCGGCTGCCGGTGGTGGCCGGCGCCACCTTCACCGTGGTCAGTCCGATGATCACCATCGCGGCCAGCCACGGACTGCCCACGGTCTACGGCGCGATGCTCGTCTCCGGCGTGTTCGGCCTGCTCATCGCGAAACCGTTCGCCAAGATGATCAAGTTCTTCCCGCCCCTGGTGGCGGGCACGGTCATCATGATCATCGGGCTCTCGCTGATCGGTCCGGGAGCGGGCATGATCGCCGGGCACGACACCTCGGCCGCCGACTACGGGAAGCTGTCGCACATCGCCCTCGGCTTCGCCGTGATCGCGCTGATCGTGCTGTTCAGCCGACTGCTGCGCGGCTTCCTGGGCCAGCTCGCGCCGCTGCTGGCACTGGCCCTCGGCACGCTGGCCTCGATCCCGGTGCACCTGTTCGACCTGAGCGGCGTCCGCTCCGCAGGCTGGTTCGGCATCGCCGCGCCGTTCCACTTCGGCGCACCCCGGTTCGACGCGGCGGCGATCGTCTCGATGTGCATCGTGATGCTGGTGACCTACACCGAGTCCACCGCGGACATGCTCGCGGTGGCCGAGATGACCGGCAAGGAGCTGACCGACGCGGACCTCGCGCGCGGTCTCGCCACCGACGGCCTGTCCGCCGTGCTCGGCGGCTTCATGAACTCCTTCCCCGACACGGCGTACGCGGAGAACGTCGGCCTGGTGCAGATGACGGGGGTGCGCAGCCGCTGGGTGGTCGCGATGACGGGCTGCTTCCTGCTGGTGATGGGCCTGGTGCCCAAAGTCGGTGCGCTGATCGCGGCCGTCCCCGAGCCGGTGGTCGGCGGCGCGGCCCTGGTGATGTTCGCGACGGTCACCGCCGTTGGCGTACAGATGCTGAGGAACGTCGAGTTCAACGGGAACCACAACCTCCTGGTCGTCGCGGTCTCGCTCGGCGTCGGCCTGCTGCCGGTGGTCGCCACCGACCCGTACGGCAACGAGGTGTTCTTCCACCACTTCCCCGCGTGGGCGCAGACCGTCTTCGGCAGTCCGATCACCTTGACGGTGATGCTCGCGTTCACCCTGAACCTGCTCTTCAACCACCTCAAGCTGCCGCCTCTCCGCTCCGTGGCGACCTCGGACGTCTCTCCCGCCGCGGCGGAGGGGGATCCGGTGCCGGAGAGCTGTTCGGCGTCATGCGTGCGGCGGATCACCTTGTCATCGCACACCTACTTCTGGGAGTCCCCGTACCCCGGCGTCTCCGCAGCGCGTGGCGGACAATGCGGATGCGGCCGTCGTCCACGGTGAACCCGGCTCGTCGTGGGTCCGGCCGCCGTGGTTGTCGCGGGTCAGAACGGGCCACGCCGTCATCCGACGGCGTCCGGCACAGCGGTCCCCCGGCCGCTCGGAAGTGCCGAACAGGCGGGTGATTGTTCGATCTGACATGGAAAAGGCCTCTTTCGGACCCCTGCCGGATGCCGCTACGGCCGGGCGCTGCGGGCGGCCTGACCTGCGGGCGCGGGCTGTCGGCCACCACCAGGAGCGAAGTCCGGCGCGGCGAGCGCGGTCATCATCGGGTTCAGCGGGCCGCGGGCCGTCGGAGCGAGTGGAACCCGTGTCGTCCCGAAAGCCGGCACCAGGGCGGTGCGGGTCGTGGTGGCGGTGTGCCTGGCCGGGCACACCGCCGCCACGCCAGCGGCATCAGGAAGTCAGCTCCCTGATCAGGGTGGCGACCTGCTCCGTCTCGACGAGGAACCCGTCGTGCCCGTACGGGGACTCGATCACACGCAGCCGGTCGGCCCCGGGGATGCCCGCCGCCAGCTCGGCCTGCTGGGACGGCGGGTACAGCCTGTCGGAGTCGACGCCGGCCACCAACGTCCTGGCCGTGACCCGACGCAGGGCCGCCCTCGTGCCACCTCGGCCGCGACCTACGTCATGGCTGTTCATGGCCTCGGTCAGCGTGACGTAGCTGCCGGCGTCGAATCGGTGCACCAGCTTGGCCGCGTGATGGTCGAGGTAGGACTCCACCTGGTACCGCCCGCCGTGCCACGGGTCCTCACCGTCCTGTGCGGCCCGCCCGAAGCGGGTCCTCAGCTCGGCTTCGGCACGGTAGGTGACCTGGGCGAGGCGCCGGGCCAGGCCCAGGCCGACGTGGGGGCCCCGCCCGGGCCCGTGGTCGTGGTAGTCGCCGCCGCTCCACTGCGGGTCGGAGCGGATGGCGCGGAGCTGGATGCCGGCCCAGGCGATCTGCTCGGCGCCGGCCGCCGAAGGGCAGGCGAGGAGGAGCAGTGCCCGCGCGCGGTCCGGGTGCGACACCGCCCACTCCAGGGCGCGCATCCCGCCCATCGAGCCGCCGATCACCAAGGCCCAGTGCTCGATCCCCAGCGCGTCGGCCAACCCCGCCTCCATGCACACCTGGTCACGCTGGGTCAGGAACGGGAAGGCGCTGCCCCAGCGACGTCCGTCCGGCCTCCGGGAGGACGGGCCGGTACTGCCCTGGCAGCCGCCCAGCACGTTGGGCGCGACCACGAACCAGCGGTCGGTGTCCAGCGGACGCCCCGGCCCGATCAGCCCGTCCCACCAGCCCGGGGTGGGGTGTCCGGGCCCGGCCGGTCCGGCGACGTGGCTGTCGCCGGTCAGAGCGTGCAGGACCAGCACCGCGTTGCCGGCGTCCGGTGCGAGCCGGCCCCAGGTCTCGTAGGCGAGCCGCGCCCGGGGCAGTTCTCCACCGGCTTCGAGGGGCAGCGGCTTCTCCCGGACGTACCAACGGCGGTCGCCGGGAGGATCCCCCTCCTGCCAGGCCCCGGTCGCCGGCGGGAGGGGGACCGGGGCCTGTGCCACGGTGCTCAGGACGCGCCCTTCGCGGCGCGGAACCCGGCCTCCAGGTCCGCCGTCAGGTCGGCGACGTTCTCCAGTCCGACGGACAACCGCACGAGGCCCGGGGAGACGCCGGTGGCGGCCAACTGCCGCTCGTCCAGCTGGCTGTGGGTGGTGGAGGCGGGGTGGATGATCAGACTCCGGACGTCGCCGATGTTGGCGAGGTGGCTGAACAGCTCGACTCCGTCGACGAACCGCCTGCCCGCCTCGACCCCGTCGCGGAGCTCGAACGCGAGCACCGCGCCCGCGCCACGCGGGAGGTAGTGCCGTGCCGCCTGGTACCAGCGGTTCGACGGCAGCCCCGGGTAGTGCACGGCGGCGACTTCGTCGCGCCGCTCCAGCCACTCCGCCAGCGCCTGGGCGTTCTCCGAGTGCCGTTCGATGCGCAGCGACAGCGTCTCCACGCCCTGCAGCAGCAGGAAGGCGGAGTGCGGCGCGATGGCCGGGCCGAGGTCGCGGAGCAACTGGACGCGTAGCTTGGCCGCGAAGGCGCCCGGACCGAGAGCCGGCCAGTAGCGCAGGCCGTGGTAGCTGGGGTCCGGTTCGTTGAAGTCGGGGAAGCGCTCGGCGTGGGTGCCGAAGTCGAAGGTGCCGCCGTCGACGACCACGCCGGCGACGGTGGTGCCGTGTCCGCCGAGGAACTTCGTCGCGGAGTGGACGACGATGTCGGCGCCGTGCTCGATCGGCCGGAGCAGGTACGGGGTGGGAACGGTGTTGTCCACGATCAGCGGGAGACCGGCGGCGTGCGCGGCGTCGGCGACGGCCCGCACGTCCAGGACGTTGCCGCGGGGGTTCCCCAGGGTCTCGGCGAACAGCGCCTTGGTCGTGGGCCGGATGGCCGCTCGCCATGCGTCGATGTCGTCCGGGTCCTCGACGAAGGTCACCTCGATGCCGAACTTCGGCAGGGTGTGCCGGAAGAGGTTGTAGGTGCCGCCGTAGAGCGAGGCGCTGGAAACGATGTGGTCGCCCGCGCGGGCCACGGTCAGGATGGCCAGCGTCTCCGCGGCCTGGCCCGAGGCGACTGCCACCGCCGCGACCCCGCCCTCCAGCGCGGCGACGCGCTGTTCGAAGGCGTCCTGGGTCGGATTGTGGATCCGGGTGTAGATGTTGCCGGGCTCGGCCAGGGAGAAGAGGTCGGCGGCGTGCTTGGTGTCGCGGAAGACGAACGAGGTGGTCTGGTAGATCGGTACGGTGCGGGCTCCGGTCGTCGGGTCCGGTGTGGCACCGGCATGGATCTGCTTGGTCTCGAACGACCAGGCCGGGGCAGCGGGTTCGGGGGCCGGTTCGGGGGCGAGGCCTGCGGTGACGGAGTCGATCGGCTGGCTCATGGTTCTCCCTGGGAACAACGAGTGATCGCCCGGACCGGGAAGCGGATCACCGTCCGTGTGACGGGTACGGGAGAGCAGCCGCGTGTCCGGGAAGGGGGCATGGGTGTGGGTGGCAGGGCGGCGCGTGGCGGGCCGGGAGGCGTTCTGCCGGGGTTCGGTGTCAGCGCACCGGACGGGCGGCTTCGACGTGCCCGAGGGCCGGCGGCGTCAGCGCGCGGCGGGACACGCCGTGCTGGTGACACGCACGTAGTCCACGTGGCGGCGGGTCACGAGCACGGTCATGGGAGCAGATAACCACAGGCGGCCTCCGGAGCACCAGCACTGTCCGGATGCCAAGGGGAGGGGATCAGGGCTGCGCGGGCTCGGTGGCGACTCGGGAACGGATCGGACCGGTGAGGAAGTTCGGGCACCGGCGATCTCGCTGCCCCGAGGCCGGCCGGGATCGGAAGGGAGGCGCGGGCGCGCACAGTTGCCGGGCGAAGGCGGTCACGGCGGAACAGCGTTCCCAGGTTCTCCCGCTCGCCGTCCCGGTGCCCGGTGCCCGGCGGTCGGCGGTCGGCGGTCGGCGGTCGCCGGGCACCGGAGCGCTGTGCGCCAGGAGGTGTTGAGGGCGGCGTCGTCGATGACTCGCGCCGGCGGGGGAGCGTGCCTGCGTTCGAGGGGCGGACTTCGGTTGACGCCGTCCGTCGGTGTTGCTGCAATGGCCGGGTGCTCCCCGAGACCCCGCTGGTGATGAGGGCCCACATCGACTTCGGTCGGGTGTGGTCCGCGGCATGTCGTCGTCACTGACCTCGCCGCGACGTTTCCCGCCCCCTGCTCGGAGCCCCTCATGTCTGACGCCTTCGTCGGAACACCTGCCGCTGCCGTGATCGATCCGCGCGGCCCGCGCTTCGCCGCCGCGGTCACCACCGTGGTCCTCGCCGTGAGCCTGGTGACCGGCAGCGGCCCGCTGCTGGCCGCGCAGACGCTCGTCTTCGCCGTTGGAGCACTGCTCGGTTTGCGGTATTCCCCCTACGGCCTGCTCTATCGCGCTGTCCTCCGGCCTCGCCTCGGTCCGCCCGAAGACGTGGAGGACGAGCGGCCGCCCCGATTCGCCCAGGCCGTCGGCCTCGGCTTCGGCGTCCTGGGGACCATCGGATACCTGGTCGGACCGGTATGGCTGGGGATCGCGGCCTGCGCGGGCGCGCTCGCCGCGGCGTTCCTCAACGCGGCCTTCGGCTACTGCCTCGGCTGCGAGCTCTACCTGCTCGCCGTCCGGCTGCGCGGAGCGGAGCCCGACCGTGGTTGACCCGGCCGGGCTCGTGGTCTGCGCAGCGGTACTCACCGCGGCGGGCCTCTTCGGTACGGTCCGCGCCGCACACGACGGCCGGCTGCGCCGGCGGCGCGCCGACGCGGGCCGCTTCCTCTCGGCGACCGAGCTGGGCGGCCACCTCGGCGAGCGGGTGACGCTCGTCCAGTTCTCCACCGCTCTGTGCTCCTCCTGCCCGGCGGCACGCCGGCTCCTCCGTGAGCTCGCTGCCGCCACACCGGGGGCCGCCCACGTGGAGATCGACGCCGAGGCACGCCCCGACCTGGTCGGTCGGCTCGACATCCTGCGCACTCCGACCGTGCTGGTGCTCGACCGCCACGGCCGGATCGTGCGGCGCGCCTCGGGCCCGCAGCGCCGCACGGAGGTCGTCGCCGCGATCGAGGTCGCCGCCGCGGGCTGAGCGTGGGTCGCTGGCTTCGGTCGTCGTCGATCGCCGAGAGTGCCCGGCGGGCGAACAGCGGCCGGCCGTCGAGATGACATTCCGGTCAGGCCCGCCGCGGACCTCGAGGACCGGCGCGTGTCCGAGGAACGCCAGTGGGTACGGGTGTCTGCCCAGGGCGGTGTCGACGAGTCCGCGATGCCGGGCCGGCAGAGTACCGGGCGTGATCGCGAAGACCTCGCGCCACCGGGGACGGGGTACCGGGCTGGAGAGCGCGGCCGGCCGGAAGCGGTCCGCGGGCTCGTGGCGGACCGGGGTTGTCCCCAGCCGTCGGCGAGATCACCAGCTCTGACGTGCCCTCTCCCACCTGACCGGGGAGGAACACGCCCCCGACTGCGCTCAGAACAGGGCCAGGCCCTCGCTGCTGGTGTCCGGAACGACGGGCCTGAACTGCGCGGGGACGGTGTCGTGGCGGCCGGGCCCCGCGGCAGCGGCCACCGCCGGGGCCGTCTCGGCCAGCCAGGTGCGGAATCGGTCGACGGCTTCGCGGTAGGGGACTTGTGCCAGGACGCGGTGCTCCCCGCTGGGACAGTAGTCCACGCTCAGGGTGATCAGGCAGGAGCCGGGCGTGTTGTGACTTCCCGTCCAGGAGGCGCGCAGTTCACCGCAAGGCTTGCGCCCGCGGGAGCTGTGGGGGGCACGGTGGGTCGGGCGCAGCGGTTCGCCGACCAGGAGTGCGGTCAGCGCCGCCAGGTGCGGCAACGGCAGGGTGGTGCGGGCGCGGCAGCCGGGGCAGCGGTGCCAGTGCCGCAGCCAGTCCTCGGCGTGGCTACGGAAGAGGGGCGCGTAGCGGCTGGTCACGTACACGTCGTTGGCGTAGAGGTAGTTCGGCCGTTCCCGTGTGTTGCAGGACTGGCAGACGGGCGCGCGGACGTAGCCGTGCTCGTGGCAGTGGTCGACCGCGAGGGCAGGTGCTTCCCGGCAGACGGCGCAGCTCCACCCGGACACCTCCAGCGAGGCGCGCTTCTTGCTCAGCACCGAGTAGACGTGGCCTTCGAGCTCCCCGTTGTACGGGCGCAGCGTGATCGCGCGGCAGCCGGGGCAGATCGTCTGCCGGCCGGTGTCGGCCTGGACCCGCCACTGCTCGGGCTGATCCGTCACAGAGTCGCACCTCTGGCAGGTCCGCGCGGCCAGCAACCACCGTTCCTCGGCGTGCTCGGCCGCGTCCAGCACCTTCACCAGCGTGCGAGGCAGCCACCATGTGTCCCCTGCCCCTGCTCCGGTCCGCTCCAGCAGAGACAGGCGCCAGTCGATCCCCGCCAGATGCGGCAGACGGTCGCTGTCGTGCGGCAACCGCCCAGGGGCAGCACCGACGCGGGCCCGGGCCCATTCCTCGCCCAGGCGCTGACGCCACCGCAGCGCCGGCCCCTTCCCCTGCCCCGCTCCTCGTGACCCGCGGAAAGGAGCGACCCGGACCAGGCCGACCCCGCTCACCGTGACCGCACGCAGCTCCTCGGCCGCCCGGCGCACATCGGCCTCCTGAACATGCCACCGGCCGCCGACGCCCTTCACCGTCGGCACCGCACGCGCGCCGAGCAGCACGTACCCCGCCCGCGGATCGGCCGGGAGGCCGGTGAACGCCTGCCCGGCGGCCGGCAACACACTGTCGGCCATCAACTCGGCCCACAAGGCATCGGCGACGGCCAGGGGCAGAAGGTGGCCCGTGCGGCGCGGAGTGGCGCGGTGCGGCATGCCCGGCACGCTATCAGTCGCCGCCTTCGCCCGGCCGCTGCTCCTCCAGGCCGGCGGCCCGGCGACCCTCGCGCCCGGCAGGCTCACGCTGACCCCGCGCGGCCGTACCGCACTCGCCGAGCCCGCGCACGAGGCCATCGTCGCCCGGCGGCACCGCCGGCTGAAGAAGGCCTTGCCGGACGCGTTCTCCCGGATCGAGGAGATCAAGGGCCAGCGCGCCGCGAACGTGCTCACCGCCGTCCGACCGCGCCGTGAGCTCGTCGGCCGGGCGCCCGCCGCCCGCACCGTCGGTCGATGGATCGCCGTGGACGACCTGTTCGCCCAGATGCGCCGGGGCGGTCAGATGAGGAGGTCAGGTGAGGCGGTTGACCAGGGCGGTGAAGAGCGCAGGGGCGCGGGTGGCCAGTGGGACGATGCGCGGGGCCAGGAGCGGGTTGGCGCGGATGCGTACCAGCGCGTCGGTGAGCAGGCGGTGGTTTCGGGTGGCCCGCCGCCAGGCCTGCTCGTACTCCTGCGGTCGGTCGGCGCGTACGCAGCGCACCAGGTGGGCGGCACCGGTGAGGGCGAGGGAGAGGCCCTCTCCGGTGAGTGCGTCGATGTAGCCGGCGGCGTCGCCGACCAGAAGGACGCGCCCGGCCACCCTGGCCCGGACCATCCGGCGCATCGGTCCGGCGCCGCGGACGCCGGAGGCGGCCAAGTCGGCCTGGGCGGCGAGGCGGTGAAGGAGCGCGGGGAACGCGGGCAGCAACGCGTCGAACGGCATTCGCTCGCCGGTCAGGATGGCGACGCCGATCAGGTCCGGGCCCAGCGGGGTGACGTAGGCCTCGCCCAGTGCGGACCAGTGGACTTCCACGCAGTCGGTCCAGGGCGCCACCGCGAAGTGCCGCCGCAGTCCGTAGCGCGGTGGTCGCGGGTCGGGGCGTTCCAGGCCCAACTGCCGCCTGACGGGCGAGTGCAGACCGTCCGCGGCGACCAGGTAGCGGGCGGTGAGGCCGGCGGCGGTGACGCTGTCGTCGTCCTGGTGGACGGCGGTGACCTTCCGCGGCAGCGTCGGCACGCCGAGCTCGGCCGCCCGGCGCGACAGCGCCGCGTGCAGGACGGTCCGCCGTACGCCCATCCCCGCTTCGCGGCGGAACCTGCCCTCGGCGCGGTGGCGGTCGTCGAGGTAGCGGATGCCGTGGATCGGGTGGCCGGCCAAGGGCACCCCCAGCGTGGCCAGGGCGTGGACGGCCCCGGGCATCAGTCCCTCGCCGCACGCCTTGTCGATCGGGGCCGGTCGTGGTTCGAGGACCACCGCGTCGAGCCCGGTCAGGGCGGCGTGGATCGCGGTGGCGAGGCCGGCGGGTCCGCCGCCGGCGACCAGCAGGTCGATCACGTCGGCACCGCGGTGCAGCCGGCCAGGGCGGCGTTCTCGCAGCGCAGCCGGGTGGCGAGCAGGGGCAGGTTGAGCAGGGTGAAGGCGGTCGCGGTGAGCCAGGCGCCGTGGACGAGGGGCAGCGCGGCCCCTTCGGCGACGACGGCGAGGTAGTTGGGGTGGCTGAGCAGCCGGTAGGGGCCCGTGGTGACCAGGGGCAGTCCGGGTACCACGATGACCCGGGTGTTCCAGCGCGGCCCCAGCGTGCCGATGCACCACCAGCGCAGTGCCTGGGCACCGAGCGCCAGGACGAGCATCGGCCAGCCCAGGGCGGGCGGGAACGGGCGGTCGGCGAACCGGACCTCGGCCAGGCAGCCGGCCAGCAGTCCGGTGTGCAGCAGGACCATCACGGGGTAGTGGCCGCGGCCGTACTCGACGCCGCCGCGCGCACGGCTCCAGGCGGCGTTGCGGCGCGCGACGGCGAGCTCGGCGACGCGTTCGGCGGCCACCAGGAGGATCAGCAGGGTGTAGGGGAGCACGTGGACCTACCAGCGGAGCAGGACGAGTTCGGAGCAGAAGCCCGGTCCCATGGCGAGGAGCAGGCCGGGCGTGCCGGGCGGCGGCGGGCACAGTTCGAGGGTGTCCCGCAGGATGTGGAGTACCGAGGCGGAGGAGAGGTTGCCGACCCGGGACAGCGAACGCCGCGTCAGCTCCAGCGCCCGGGCGTCCAGCCCGAGTGCTTCGCCCAGGGCGTCCAGCACCTTGGGGCCGCCCGGATGGGCGACCCAGCCGGTGACGTCCGGCGGCTTCAGGTCGTGCTCGGCGAGGAAGGCCCTGACGTCCTCGCCGACGTGCAGGCGGACCAGATCGGGCAGTTCGGCGCCGAGTACGATCTTGAATCCGGTGTCGCCGATGTCCCAGCCCAGCGCGCGCTCGGTGCCGGGGTACAGCCGGCTGCGGGTGGCCACCACCTCCGGACCCGCACACTCCTGGTGGCGCGGGTGCTGTCGGCCGACGGCCACCAGCGCGGCGGCGCCGTCGCCGAACAGCGCGCCGGCCACCAGGTTCTGCACCGAGGCGTCGGTGCGCTGCAGGGTGAGCGAGCACAGTTCGACCGAGAGCAGGACCGCGACCTGCCCGGGATGTCCTTCGAGGTAGTCGTGCAGCCGGGCCAGGCCCGCCGCGCCCGCGACACAGCCGAGGCCGAAGATCGGCACGCGCTTCACGTCCGGCCGCAGGCCCACGCGTCCGGCCAGCCGGGCCTCCAGCGAGGGCGCGGCGATGCCGGTCACGGAGGTGGAGATCACCAGGTCGACCTCCTCCGGTGCCAGCCCGGCCGACGCCAGGGCACCGGTCAGCGCCTGCTCGGCGAGTTCCACCCCGGCTTCGACGAACAGGTCGTTGGCCTGCCCGAAACCGTCCAGCGCCGGGTAGCGCTCCAGCGGCAGGACCAGATGGCGGGTGCCGACGGTGGAGGTGGCGTGCAGCCGTTCCAGCACTGCGCGTTCCCCGTCGGGCGGCAGGCACATCGCTGCGAGGGCCTCGGTGATCTCGCCCTGCTCGTACCGGTGCGGCGGGAGCACCCCGCAGACGGCGGCGACTCTGGTCATCCGGCCAGACTACGGCCAATCTGACCATTCATCACGACATGGTGGAAATTCGGCAGTTCGCCCGATCTACCATGGGTCCGTGCACACCGCCGGAGCCCAGCACCCGCCCGCGGCCACGCAGTCCCGTCCGGGCGCGGGCGGCTCGGTCCGGGGGCTGCTGGCCGCCTCCCACGCCCTTCCCTCGATCGCCGTCACCGCCGTGATCACCGCTCTGGCGGTCGCTTCCGGGCGGGGCCCGGCGGGCAGCGCGCTGGTGGCCTCGGCGGTGCTCGCCGGACAGCTGTCGGTGGGCTGGTGCAACGACCGTGTCGATCTGCGCCGGGACCTGGCCACCGGTCGGGGTGACAAGCCGCTGGTGGCCGGCGCGGTGCGCCCGCGGACCGTGGCCGTCACCGCCGGGTGCGCGCTCGCGCTGTGCGTTCCGCTGTCGCTGGCCAACGGGCTCGCGGCCGGTACGGCTCACCTGGTCGGGGTCGCCGCGGCCTGGTCGTACAACCTGGGCGTCAAGCGCACGGTGCTCTCCTGGCTGCCCTACGCCGCGGCCTTCGGGCTGCTGCCCGCCTTCGTCACCCTCGCGTTGCCCGGACACCCCTGGCCGGCCGGATGGGTGATGGTCGCCGGCGCACTGCTGGGCACGGGCGCCCACGTCACCAACGTCCTGCCCGACATCGACGGCGATCTGGCGACGGACGTCCGCGGCCTGCCCCAGCGCCTCGGCCCGCGAGGGGCGAGGGTCCTGGCCGCCGTGCTGCTGCTCGCCGGGGCGTTCGTCCTCGTCCTGGGGCCGTCCGGTCGGGTCGGCGCCGCGGGCATGACCTCACTCGCCCTCACCGGCGCGTCGGCGCTCGCCGTCGCGTCGCCGCCGCGGTCCGGCCCGCGCAGCCGGCTGCCCTTCCTGGCCACCCTCGCCCTGGCCGCCATCGACGTCGGCCTGCTCCTGCTGCGCGGCGCCGCACTCACCTGACCGGAACGCGGAGGGCGCTCCGGAGCGCCGAGGGCGCCGTCCGGGACGGAGCCCGCGGTCCCGCCGAGGCCGGAGCGCCGAGCAGGGATGTCCACGCGGGGCCCGGACAGCTCAGCGGCGTCAGGAGCGGGCCTCAGTAGCCGCCGCCCGTGGAACTGGCCGACGGTGAAGCCGACGCGGAGGCTGCGCCGGTGATCGCGTCACCACTGGGACTGACCACGTACCACGAAGCGCCGAAGGCGTTGACGCCCTGGCCGTTGGTCTCCCCGGGCTTCGTGTCCTTGACGAAGTGGTACAACGGGTGGCCGTTGTAGGTCACCTGGGTCGAGTTGTCCGAACGGGTGGTCGTTCCGACCAGGGACGCGGTCACTCCGCTGCTGTTGGGCGTCCCGGTCGTGGTCTGCGGCGGCCAATTCTGCGTACAGGTCCCGTTGCAGGTCGAGGTCGTCCCGGTATCGCCCTTGAACAGGTACAACGTCCTGCCGGAACCGTCGACCAGGATCTGGCCGAAGGGGGAATCCGCCGTCTTCACCGTGGCGGCGCTTCCGCCGGCAGTGGCAGAGCCGGCGGCGGTCGTGGGGGCGCCTGTGCTCGCGGTCGAGGTCGCGGTCGAGGAAGCCGTGGTACCGGAACTGCTGCATCCGGAGGCGGTGGCCACCGCGGCGATCACACCGACAGTAAGCGCGATGAAACGATTCATGACGTACCTCTTGGCCCTGGGGACGCGGCGACGCCGGTCGACCGGCTCACCGACGGTGACTTTCCGATCCACCGTAGGCACCGAACCCCCGGCCTGCCGTCCGCCGGCGATCCGGCCGCACGCCGACCTTCACTCGTGCGGGTGACCAAGGGGCGCAGCCGCGTCCGGCCGTCAGCCGGGACGTCCGTGGGCATCAGCCGACCGGCAGGTCTGGGGCGCCGTGGGCCGGCCTGGTCCGCTGGATCCTGATCACATCGGCGGCCCGCGGGTCTGCGAATTCGGAAACCCCGGCACGTGGAAACCGTCGAAGAACCACCGCGCGCTCGTGTGCCGGAGACGGCGGGTCCGCCGCCGAAGCCCTCTCGTGCCGGTGGAAGTCCTCCGGTCGCCGGCGGTCCGTCGGACCCGTACGGTCGTGTTCTGACACGGGCCCGTCGTCACGGGAGGCCAGGATGCGGCACTACCGGTGGATTCTCGAGACGCAGGATGACGGCGGCCGCTGGTCCCGGCAGGACGGCGCTCCCATGCCGGACCCCGTGGAATACGACGGACCGCCCCAGCGGGCGGCCAATCACCTGCGGGACGTGTTCGTTCGCACGCTCTCCAGGCCGGCTCCCGGCCCCCGGGCGATCAGGGTCCGGGTCTGGGAGGGGCGGGACACGGTCGGCGACCCCCAGGCCGAGACCGAGTGGTCACGCGAGTAGCCGGACCGACCGCGGCCGGCAGCGGGAAGTCACGGCAGGGGTCGGCGCCGAACGGCCTGGTCCCGTCCGCCGCCGGACGTTGTCATCCGTCTGCCCGCGGGTCCGCGGTCGGCGCGCCCGCGGCTGTCAGGAGGTCGGTGCCGGTGCGGGTGTTGGCGGGGTCGGACGCCGCTGCCATCAGCCACTCGGCGGCGGAGGCTTCGGCCTCGGGGGGGGGAATCACCAGGAGTTCCAGGCGCAGAGGAACGAAGGAGCACACGATCACCTCGCCCGCGTCCTGCTCCTGTTCGAACCACCCGACGTGGACGACACGGTCCTGCGCACCTCAACGGCGATCTCCTCCAGGGGGACCCGCCGCGTCCCGTGCGATGCCCGCTCGGTCAGCTCCACCACCCCGTCGGCGAGTCCGCGCTTGCCGACGGTGACGCGCAGCGGGATGCCGACGAGCTCGGCATCCCGGAACTTGACGCCGACCCGCTCCGAGCGGTCGTCGATGATCGTGTCCACCCCGGCGGCGAGCAGTTGCCGGTAGACCTGCTCACCGGCCGCGGCGGTGGCCTCGTCGTCGGGCTGGGCCACCAGTACGACCGCCTCGAAGGGGGCGACGGCCGTCGGCCAGACGATGCCCTTGTCGTCGTGGTGGCACTCGACGGCGGCTGCCATCGCCCGCTCGATGCCGATGCCGTAGCAGCCCATGACGACCTTCCTGGGTCTGCCGTCGGCGTCCAGGACGGTGAGGCCGAAGGCATCGCTGTACGTGCAGCCGAGTTTGAAGATGTGGCCGACCTCGATCGCCTTCCGGACCTGCAGCGGCTGTCCGCACCGCACGCAAGGCTCCCCGGGGGCGACCTCGCGCAGGTCCGTCCACCGGGAGACGGCGATGTCCCGCTCCACGTCGACACCTCGCAGGTGGACACCGTCCCTGTTGGCGCCGGTGACCATGCCCCGTCGGCCTCGCAGAGCCTCGTCCGCGAGGATGGTCACCGACGCCACCCCGACGGCGCCGAGGCTTCCCGGCAGGGCACCGAGGACCTCCCGGATCTCCTCCGGCCGGGCGGGCCGAACCGCGCCGGCCCCGCCGGCGTCCGCGAGCTTCTGCTCGGCCAGCGCGTGGTCCCCGCGCAGGAGGACGAGGGAGAGCCGCCCGTCCAGGACGTAGACGAGGGTCTTCACCTGGCGCTCGGCGGGCGCGTCGAAGCGCGAGGCCAGGTCGTCGATCGTCCGCACACCGGGGGTGTCGAACGGCTCCGGGGCGGGCAGGCCCGGACCGTCCGCGATCGCGGCGAGCCGGGAGACGGCCTTCTCGCTGTTGGCCGCGTAACCGCAGGCGGGGCAGTGCACGACGAAGTCCTCACCGGCCTCGGCCGGGCACATGAACTCCGTCGACGCGGCCCCGCCCATGCTGCCGCTGGACGCCTCCACCGGGATGACCGGAATCCCCAGCCGGGCGAAGATCCGCAGGTAGGCCTCACGGTGCAGGTCGAACGACCGGTCCAGGCCCTCCTGCGTCAGGTCGAAGCTGTAGGAGTCCTTCATCGTGAACTCCCGGGTCCGTAGCAGGCCGCCCTTGGCGCGGGGCTCGTCGCGGAACTTGGTCTGGAACTGGTACCACGTCTGCGGCAGTTCGCGGTACGACTTCAGCTCGGTGGCGAGCGACGTGAAGATCTCCTCGTGGGTCATGCCCAGCGTCAGTTCGGCGCCCTTACGGTCCTTCAGGCGGAACATCTCCTCCCCCATGGCGTCCCACCGCCCACTGCGCCGCCACACCTCCGCCGGGTGCAGGGCCGGCAGGGAGAACTCCTGCGCCCCGATGACGGTCATCTCCTCCCGGATGATGGTGATGATCTTCGACCGTACCCGGACGGCGAGCGGCAGCAGCGAGTAGTGGCCCGCCATGAGCTGCCGGACGAATCCGGCGCGGAGCAGCAGCCGATGGCTCGGCGCGTCGGCCTCCGCCGGGTTCTCGCGAAGGGTCGGGATGTGCGTCCGGGACCAGCGCATGGCCAGCAGCTTTCGTTCGGTGGCAGACGGGTCTGCCGTGGCCGTTTCCGGGGGCTCTTCGACAGCAGACGGCTCGATGCCGTCATTCCGGTGGACCCGCACCCGCAGGCCGGGTGCGGCCCGCCCCCCTTCGATGGTGCTCCACGTCCGGGACATCCGGCGACAAGGGTGGCCGAGACCGACGGCGTCGAGGCTAGTGCCGTCGGGGGGAACGGGAGCTGTGCCGTCGGATCAGGTAGCGGCGCAGTTCGTCGGCGCCCCAGACGATGAAGGGGTAGGGCAGCAGGAACAGCAGGTCGCTCGCCGGGAGGGCGGCGGTGCCCAGAAGCTTCTGGAACGGCGGGGTGTAGACGAAGACGGCTGCGAGGAGGAGTTCGCCGGCGATGGCGGCGAGGAGGTAGCGGTTGGACAGGACGCCGACGGAGCGGAGCGAGGCGCGGGTGGTGCGGACGGCGAAGGCGGTGCCGATCTGTCCGGCGATCATGCCGAGGAAGGTCATGGTCGTGGCCTGCTGGTAGGCGTGGTGCAGGGGATCCCCGGGCCCGGTCGGGTCGCCCGGGGTCCAGCCGGCCCTGGTGAGGACGAAGAAGAAGCCCGTCATCTGGAGTGCGGCGACGATGGCGCCGAGGAAGAGCCAGGCGCGGATCAGCATCGGGCCCTGGACGACGCCTTCGGACCGCGGACGGGGCGGGCGGTCCATGAGCCCGGGTTCGGCGGGTTCGCGGCTGAGGGCGAGGGCGGGGAGCGTCTCGCTGCCGACGTCGAAGGCGAGGAGCTGCAGGATCGTCAGGGGGAGCGGGATGCGGCCGCCGCCGAGCGCGAAGAAGAGGAACGGCGTCACCTCGGGTGTCGCGTGGGCGAAGATGTAGATGATGAACTTGCGGACGTTGTCGTAGATCCGGCGGCCGTCGCGCACCGCGGTCGCGATCGAGGCGAAGTCGTCGTCGGTGAGCACCATGGTGGAGGCTTCGCGGGCGACGTCGGTGCCGGAGCGGCCCATGGCGATGCCGATGTCGGCGCGGCGCAGCGCTGGGGCGTCGTTGACGCCGTCGCCGGTCATGGCGACGACGTGTCCCTCGTCGCTCAGGGCGTCGGCGATGCGGAGCTTGGCCTCGGGGGAGGCGCGCGCGAAGACGATGTCGGGTGTCCGGCTGACGAGGGCGCGGAGTTCGGTCTCGCCGAGCTCCTCCAACTGCTGGCCGCTGATCACGGTGGGGTCGCTACCGGTGATGCCGACGCGTCGGGCGATCGCGGCCGCGGTGAGCGGGTGGTCGCCGGTGATCATGATGATGCGGATGCCGGCGGTGCGGCAGTCGCGTACGGCTTCGGCGACCTCGGGACGGGGCGGGTCGAGCATGGCGATCAGTCCGGCGAAGCACAGGTCGGTCTCGGCGTCGCTCCGCCGGTGCGGTGGCCGGCGGCCGGGGGGCAGTTCCCGTTCGGCCAGGGCGAGCACGCGCAGGCCGTCGGCCGCGAACGCGTCGACCTGGGCGGCGATGCGCTGCCGGTCGGAGTCGGTGAGCGGCAGCTGCTTCCCCTGGGCGGCGAGGAACGTGGTGCAGTGCGGCAGGAGTGCTTCGGGTGCTCCCTTGGTGCGGATGGCGAGCCGGCCGTGGTGGCGGTCGATGGTCGACATCAGCTTGAGTTCCGGGTCGAAGTGGAACTGCCAGCACCGGTCCGACTCGCGTTCGGTGGCTGCGAGACCGGCGCCGAGTTCGCGGGCGGCGAGCAGGACGGCGATCTCGGTGGGGTCGCCGCTGGGTTCCTCACCGGGTTCGAGGCGGGCGTTGTTGCAGGTGGCCGCGATCCGTCCGACCGTGACCTGGGCCGGGTCGGGCGGGGTGTCGCGATGGAGCGCCGCGGCGTCGTCGAGGTCGAGGAGGCCCGAGGCGGTCCAGACCCGGGTGGGGCGCATGCGGTTCTCGGTGATGGTGCCGGTCTTGTCCGTGCAGATGACGTCCGTCGAGCCGAGGGTCTCCACCGCGCTGAGCCGTTTGACGAGGGCGCCGCGGCCGGCGAGCGCCCGGACGGCCACGGCGAGCGCGAGGGTGATGACGGGCAGGAGCCCCTCGGGAACCATGCCGGCCAGCAGGCCGGCGGCGAAGACCACGGAGTCGACCAGCGACAGACCGATGCCGAACGTGGCCAGGGGGATGAAGGCGACTGCCAGGGACACCGAGACGACCGCGATCAGCCAGGCGACCCGGCGCACCTGGCGCTCCAGCGGGCTGGGCTCCTGCTCGACCCGCTCCGAGAGCGCGGCGATGCGGCCGAGCTCGGTGTTCATCCCGGTGGCGAAGACCACGCCGTGCGCCTCGCCGCCCGTGCAACTGGTGCCGCTGAAGACGAGATCGTGTGCGGTGAGCACGGGGACGTTCACGTCCAGGATCGCGGCCGAGCGCAGCGTGGTCACCGACTCGCCGGTCAACGCCGACATGTCGACCTCGACGGCACCTTGCAGGAGGCGGATGTCGGCGGCGATCCGGTCGCCCGCCTCGATGACGACGATGTCGCCGGGGACCAGCTCGGTGGCGTCGATCTCCCGGGGGGCACCGTCGCGCAGGGCCTTCGCCCGTTGGGGGATGTAGGCGGCCAGCGCCTCGACCGCGTGCTCGGCGTGCACCTCCTGGACGAACGCGAACGCGGCGTTGAGGAAGATGATCAGTACGACCGCGACCGCCACGACGAACGAGCCCACGGCCGTGAGCAGCGCCGCGGCCAGCCACAGCAGCAGCGCGAGCGGGTGCGTGAACTGGCGCGCCAGCTCCCTCGGCCAGCGTCGGCCGCCGCGCCGGCGCAGCTCGTTGCGGCCGTACTGCAGCAGGCGCCGCTGCGCCTCGATCGAGGTCAGTCCGGCCCGTGAACTGTGCAGATCGCGCAGGAGCAGCTCCGCCGCCTCCTCGGGATCGAGTCCGGGAGGCCGCACCCAGGTTTCGTGTCGACTCTTCACCGAACAGACGGTAGGTCCGGTCCGGAGCCCGCCGGCGGAGCGACACCTCGGGCCGGCCCGCGTGCCTGCCGGCCCGTGCCGGCTACCCCGCGGTGCGGAGGAAACGGCAAGCCGGTTCGTGACCGACCCCCCCGGCCGTCCGTGCCCCCGGCGGTCAGGGCCCCGGCGGTCAGGGCCCCGGCGGTCAGGGCCCTCCGGATCACGGAGCGGCAGGGGACCCGGACACGGGTGGAGGCGGCTCGGCTCCGGTGCTGGGTGGAGTGGGCGGGGTACGCAGGGTGAGGACGGCGAGGTCGTCGCGTCCATCGGAGAGGCCGGCGTCGGCCAGGGTCCGGCACAGGTCTTCGAGGGGCAGCTCGGCGTGGGCGGCGGCGACCTGGGCAAGGGCGGTGAGGCCGACGTCCAGGGGGCGGTGGGGGCGCTCGACCAGGCCGTCCGTGAAGAGCACGAGGGTGGCGTCGCCGGGCAGGGGGTGCCTGTGGTCGGGGCGGGGCACGTCGGGGTCGACGCCGAGGGGCAGGCCGGGGTCGGCGTGAAGGTAGCGGGCCGTGCCGTCGGGGCCGATCAGGAGCGGTGGCGGGTGTCCGGCGTTGCTCCAGTGGAGTGTCCAGCCGTCCTCGGCGGGTTCGATGCGGGCGAGGCAGGTGGTGGTGATCGGGTTGTCGGTGATCGCCTGGAGGGTGCGGTCGAGCTGCGTCAGGACGGCGCTGGGCGGGGTGCGGCGGTCGTAGAGGAGAGCGCGCAGCATGTTGCGGGTCTGGGCCATGGCGGCGGCGGACTTCAGGTCGTGCCCGGCGACGTCGCCGATGACCAGGGCGCAGGCGCCGTCGGGGAGCATCAGGGCGTCGTACCAGTCGCCGCCGACGTGGTCCGGGGCGGCGGCGGGCCGGTAGATCGCCGCGACGGAGAAGGGCGCCACCTCGGGCAGGCTGGGAAGCAGGAGACGCTGGAAGTACTCGGCGCTGGCGCGGACCTGCCGGTAGAGGCGGGCGTTCTCGATGGCGAGGCCGGCCGCGCCGGCGAGCGCCACGAGGATGTCCTGATCGTGGTCGTCGAAGGGCTGTCCGTCGCGCCGCTCGCAGAGGTAGAGGTTGCCGTAGACCCGTCCACGTCCGGTGAGCGCCACCCCGAGCAGTGTCCGCATCAGCGGGTGGCCCGGTGGGAAGCCCACCGCGTGCGGGTGGGCGCCGATGTCCGCGACACGCAGTGGTTCGGGGTGGTCGATGAGGTGTCCCAGGAGTCCGCGTCCGTGTGGAAGGGCGACCCCGCTCAGCGCTGCGACCTGCTGCTCGCTCAGCCCTACGGGGATGAACTCCTCCAGGTGTTCGCCGTCCTCGCTCAGCACACCGAGTGCGCCGTAGCGTGCGTCGACCAGGCCCATCGCGGTGGTGATCACCCTGCGGAGCACGACCGGCAGGTCCAGTTCCCGGCCCACCGCCATGACCGCGTTCAGCAGGTCCTGGAACCGGCGCTGGGTGCGGGCGAGGTCCCGCAGGCGTCCGACGATCTGGTCCATCTCGTCATCGATTCGGTGGCTGCGGTCGGGAACATCCGCCCACCCGGATCCATCCTCCGGATCCACCCGATCCACCCGGCCCACCTTCGATTCCTCTGCTGGACGACCGTACCTTCGACGCGTTGCGCAACCGGAAGCCGGACGCATCAGCGCGTCCTGCTTTTCAACCGTAGGCGGGCCCGTCGCCGACCGCGATTGCGACGGGCGCCGTTACGCTCTGCGGTGGTCCCGCTGTGGCCGTGCCTTCCGCTCGGCCGCGTCGTCAGCGGTGCCACCGTCGTTGCTCGGCCATCCGGCGCCGGATGACGATCAGGTCGATCACCGCGACGGCGGTGGACACGGCGCACAGCACGGCGAGCCCCGTGTAGAACGCACGGTCGGCGCTCGGTGCGGGGAGTACGTTCGCCGCGAGCAGTGTGAAGACGATGGTCCCGAGCAGGAAGAACGGGGCGAAGATCCGTCCGAGCAGTCGCCGGGCCGGCAGATCGCTGCGCGCCCAGCGCGGTTCGGTGCCGACGTGCTGCCACCGCCGGGCGGCGGCACGCGCGCGGTGGTCGGCCGCTGAGGCTCTCCAACGCTCGACGAGGCGGCGCGGCCCGTGGCGCGGTGTGTGCAATGGCTGCGTCATCTTCGCGATGGCCTTTCGCGTGGTGCTCTCCGTCCGTCGCCGATGGACGCCGTGTGTCCTCGGCCGGAAGGGACGGCGATGTCTACGGGGTCCCGGTTGCCCCGTCGGGCGCCGGTACGTGAACGGGGTCGGGAGCAGGGAGGTGGACGGGCTTGGCCGGGATCCGGGCGTCCGGGCGGCCCAGGGGCGGCTGCGGTGCGGGAGCGGCGGCGGCGGTTGCCTCGCGGGAGAGGAAGGAGCC
This sequence comes from Kitasatospora sp. NPDC086791, assembly GCF_040685975.1. Classification (NCBI taxonomy): domain Bacteria; kingdom Bacillati; phylum Actinomycetota; class Actinomycetes; order Kitasatosporales; family Streptomycetaceae; genus Kitasatospora; species Kitasatospora sp. NPDC086791. The sequence goes on from NZ_JBFBOC010000039.1 coordinate 44,335, forward strand.
GAGTTCGCCGATGGTGCTCATCAGGGGCGCGGGGAAGACGACGGTGCTGTTCTTGTCGACGGCGATCTCGACGAGGCTCTGCAGATTGCGCAGTTGGAGCGCGAGCGGGTGAGCCATCATCGTGTCCGAGGCTTCGCCGAGTGCGGAGGCGGCCAGTGCCTCTCCCTGTGCGCTGATGATCTTGGCGCGCTTCTCCCGCTCGGCTTCGGCCTGCTTGGCCATCGCGCGTTTCATCGTGTCGGGCAGTTGGATGTCCTTGAGTTCGACCAGGGTGACGTCCACGCCCCAATCGGTCGTGGTGACGTCCAGGATCCGGCGGATGTCCAGGTTGATGCGGTCGGTCTCGGAGAGGGTTTCGTCCAGGGTGTGCCGGCCGACGACCTTCCGGAGGGTCGTCTGGGCGATCTGGTTGATCGCGGAGCTCACGTTCTCGATGGCGATGACCGACTTGATCGCGTCCACGACGCGGAAGTAGGCGACGGCGGAGACGTCGACGCTGACGTTGTCGCGGGTGATGATGCCCTGGGACTGGATCGGCATGGTGACGATCCGCAGCGAGATGTGGTGCATGACGTCGGCGAACGGGATGATCAGGCGCAGTCCCGGGTCGCGTGCTCCGGTAATCCGGCCGAACCGGAAGACGACCCCCTTCTCGTACTGGCGGACGATGCGGATCGACATCGCGAGCGCGATCAGGACCAGGATGACGAGCACCACCAGGACTGCGATCACGGCGGTCATTTCGGTTCCCTTCGATAGCGGACCTGCGTCGACAGCCAGGTCCGGGAACGCGTCGCCGCGAGCAGAGTGACCGGGAGGCGCGGGACTGGTACTCGGTCCTACCGTGAGCCTGCCCCGTATCCTCTGCCAGCGACAGGGCCGGACGGGCATGCTCCGGTCGTGACCGGCCCGCCCCAAGTGCAGGGCCTCCGGCTGGACGGGTCACCGACGGCGTCCCCGAGGGTGCATCCGTTGCCCGAACGCCGACACCGGAGCGGGGCGGGCCGGTGAACGCACGCAGCCGGCCACCCTGCGGCTCGCCCGCAACCACACCCGGGGATGACCGTCCGCAGGCAAGGCCTGGCACGTGGGTGAGGAGTGCACAGCATCCCCGTCCGCTTCGGCCCTGGTGCCGGGCGGGGACGAGCGTATTGTGGGAATTGGCCTGCAGGGCGAGCGAGGGAGTTCGACCGGATGGCCCCGGGCGACGGGCGGAGGCTCCGCGCGGGGTGTTTGTCGACGGTCGGGCTGAGAGGCTGGAAGGTCTGTGAGACCGGAAGGCGACCTCCACCACCTGATCCGGACAATGCCGGCGAAGGGAGCCCACCTTGCAGGTCTTCGCCTGCCCGCACGGCACTGCGGCGAGGTTCGTCCGCCGTGGCCGGTGTGCACCCGGACACCGAAAGCCCCGGCTCGGGGCTTCCTGGTTGTGTCAGAGGCGACGGCTCCGCAGCGCGCCTCGGGCCGGCTCGTGCGGCTCCTGTACCGTGCCGCAGCGGCGGTAGCTCCGGCGATCGCAGTTCACGGCCGGCCCGTGTCGTCCGGCGGACTCTCCGGCCACACTTCGAACGCCTGGGAGAATCCCGCCGGCGGTCCGGCGCGGAAACGGTTGCGGATCAGTGCATCGACCTTGGCCACGGCATCGGCTCGGCCGCCGAGCTCCACTTTCACCGGGCCGACACCGGCACCTGCGCGGGCGATCGCCCGTGCGGCGGCTTCTGCGATCGGCGCCGACGTGTCGATCTGCCAACGGGTGTGGGTCACCTGATCGGCGGGTGGGGCGTAGTCCCTCGCTGCGCCAGGGCCAGGGACAGTGATCACCCTGAATGACTGCGCCACCGTGTCGGCGATCACGTTCGCCGCACGGGGCGCACCGGAGACCGACATGTGCACCATGGCGCTCGGTTCCCGTGAGGCACTGGTACCGGTCATCGCTCTCCTCCGAGGTCGGCCCCTCTTCCAGGGTCTGCCGACGCCAGGCCTCCCGCACCTGTTCGGCGCGGTGGTCCCGCCCTCGTTCGTGCCCGCCGGCGGCGGGTGATGCCCGTGATCCCGCGCTCGCGCATGATCCGCTCCACCGTCTTCCGGCGGACCGCCCAGCCCTGGCGACGCCGTTCCACGTGCACGCGCGGGACGCCGTATGCGCCACGGGACGCCAGATGGATCACCGCGATCTCGGCGGCGAGCACCGGCCGTGGACATCCCGCTCGGCTACGGCCGGTCCGGCCGACCACCGGTGCTGGTCATCGTCTGCGGGTATTCGCGGGTGATCACCGCCCGGACGCGGTGTGGAACGGAGGTGCAGGGGCTCCCGCCCGTCCGACTGGGGAGGGCACGGCTCGTCGCGGGAGTCCGTGCACGGACTCCCGCGACGTTGGTGCCGCAAGCGGGTTGTTCAGAAGGTCAGTTGAGCGTCCACTGCTGCAACGGCGTTCCGCTGTCCGGCTGTTGGGCCAGCAGGGCGCCGTCGGTGGTGCCTGTCGTGGTCAGCAGGAGCCCGGTGTGGACGTTGGTGAGGGTGTAGGTGCCGGAGGGGAGTCGGTCGGCCTTCCAGCGCTGGTTGTCGTTGCCGGTGCAGGTCCACTGGACCACGGCGGTGCCGGGTGCGGTGGCGCCGCCCTGGTCGTCCGCGCACAGCTGGGAGTAGGCGTTGGTGAGGGTGTAGGAGCCGTCGGGCTGCCGGGTGAAGGTCCAGCGCTGGTTCTGGCCGCCGTTGGTGGTCCAGGTGTCGAGCTGGGTGCCGGTGTTCTTCGACCAGTTGGGGTCGTCCAGGGCCTTGCCCGAGATCGACAGGATGTGGGGGCCGTCGAGGCTCGGGGTGGCGGTGGTCGCGGTGAAGGCGAGGGTCTGGGCGGCGACCGGGCGGGTGTCACCGGCGGTGCCGGGGTTGTCCCAGGTGCGCTGGGGTGAGGTGGTCACGGCCTGGGGGCCGGTGGTGAGGCTGAGCGCGAGGTCGCTGTAGCGGTTGACCAGGCGGTAGTTGCTGGTGGGCGTGGACGGTCCGCTGCTCGCGGGGGTCTGGACGAGGGTCTGGATGGACCACTGCTGACCGGCGGTGGGGGTCGCGCCGCGGTTCTGGAGGGTCGGGGCCGCGCCCCAGGCGCGGCCGGCGTCGGTGCTGGTGTTGACGCCGAGCAGCTGGCCGGAGCCGGCGTTGGCGATGGTGTAGAAGCCGTCGCCGGTGGGGGTGAAGGTCCACTGCTGGGCGGCGGTGCCGGCGGTGGTGGCGGTGGTGAGGGCGTTGCCGTTCTGGGCCAGGTATCGGCCGTTGCCCGCGCCGAGCTGGTACGACACGCCGCTGTTGACGGGGGCGGTCGGAAGGGCTGCCGCGGAGGTCGGGGCGACGGTGACCTCGGAGTACTCGCTGTTTCCGGTGGAGCAGCTCCACCAGCAGTAGGAGCGGAAGGTCTTGCCGAGGACGGTGGTGCCGGTCTTGCTGCCGGAGTCCACGAGCCAGCGGTACCAGGAGCTCTGCGGGCCGCCGGCGGTGCCGATGTCGGTCCACTTCTGGGTGGCGAGGTCGTCGGTGACGTAGTAGTGCTGGGGCTGGTTGGAGCCGGCCTCGTTCTCGGGGGTGCCGATGTACGTGCCGAGGTAGGCGTCCCAGGCGATGTTCAGGACGGACAGCTGCGAGGGGGCGGGCATGGTGCCGGCGGCGATCTGGGTGCTGATGTCGCCGGTCTTGGCCGGGGAGTAGCTGTCGCCGGGGGCGAGGTAGCCGGTGCCGACGCCCTGGGCGGGGACGATGTCGCTCTCGGCGCCGCCGATGCCGGGGGTGGACCAGGAGCCGTTGTTCCACTTGGTCCAGGAGGAGGGGGCCATCTTGCCGGAGATCGGCGCGCGGGCGACGTGCTCTTCGAAGCCGCCCCAGCCGCCCTTCTTGTCGACGGGCCGGGACATGTAGAAGACGTAGAAGTAGCCGGAACGGTAGTCGGCGAACAGGCGGGGGTCGCCGTCGCCGTAGGAGAAGGTGCTGTTGGGGAAGGTCGTGTCGTCGCCGCGCACGGTGCTGTACGGGGTGGTGATGGCGTGGTCGGCGATGGTCCAGGTGTGGCCCTGGTCCTTCGAGACGGTGTAGTCGATGGCGTCGTAGTGCAGGCCGTCGCCGAAGGGCTGCGGGGTGAACTCGTTGTGGACCAGGCCGTACCACCAGCCGGTGTCGGGGTCGACCCAGACGCCCGCCAGGTCGCAGTAGTTGCGCTGGGCGTAGTTGGAGCCGGCCGGCGCGTTGGTGGCGGCGAGGCCGGTGGGGCTGTTGTTGCAGCGCCAGGTGGTGTCAGCGTTGCTGTCCTGGGAGTTGGCGGGGTTCACCGCAGTGCTGATCGGCGCGAGCGTGGCGGTGTCGAAGTTCGAGCCGCTGTAGAACTGCCAGCTGCGGCCGTCTGCCGCGCCGTACAGCGAGTGCGCCGACTGGTAGTAGAAACGCCCGTTGGCGTCGGTGTAGCCGGCGGCCGGGGTGTCGTCGGCGTTGCCGAAGGGAACGGGCGTGCCGGCCGACAGCGTGTACGGCGCGGGCGGTGCCGAGGTGCCGCCCCAGACCTCGGTCGGGGAGGGGGCGCACGGGGCGAGGCCGACGCGGGCGTTGTCGGTGATCGAAGTGCTCTGGACGGCGACGCATTTGGCCGACTTGGCGCTGTAGACGGTGCCGTCCGGGAGCCAGGCGAACTTCTGGTTGGCCTGGGAGCTGCAGCTGTAGAGCCGGAGCAGCGCGCCGGTGGCGTTGGAGGCGTCGGTGACGTCGAGGCACTTGCCGAACACGGTGACGCTGCCGTCGGTGTTCCAGGTCCACTGCTGCTCGGCCGAGCCGTTGCAGCCGAGCAACTGGACGGGGTTGCCGTCGGTGGTGCCGGCGTTGGCGTCGTCCAGGCACTTGCCGCCGATGGTGACCGTGCCGGCGGTGGCGACCGGTCCTGCCGTGGCGACCGGTGCGGCGGCGAGGGGGAGGCAGGTCGCGGCTGCCAGGGTCAGGACCGGCACGAGCGAGGCCCGTGACAGCCGAGACGTCGTTCGTCTCATGGGGGATCCTTCCGGAGGCGCGCTGCCGGCGGAGTGGGGGAGGCAGCACGACTGGCGATTAGTTCCGCCAGAATCCGAACTTATCCCGGGTGATGTCAACCCCGCGCACGAGAACTGATCGCATGGTGATCCGATGGTGACCATTGGCGCGGGTCGCCGACCCGGGGTCGACGGCCCGCGTGGCGGCGCACGGTCAGCGCTGAGTGGGTGTCATGGCGCGGGTCGGGTCCTGGTAGACGGTGTCCAGGGCGAGCAGGGCGCCGCCGCGGGCGGTGCCGGTCAGCCCGGTGGTGGACAGGACGATCTCGCAGCCGCCGGCGTTCGGCGCCATCACGCGTTCGCGCACCTGGGGGGTCACGCTGTCGAGCAGGTACTCGCCGAAGAAGGCGAAGTGGCCGCCGAGGACGATGAGCCGGGGGTTCAGGATGTCAGCCAGCAGGGCCAGCCCGGGGGCGAGGTTGTCGGCGATCCGCTGCAGGGCCTCCAGTGTGCGGGCGTCCCCGGCGCGGGCGCGGTCGCGCAGCTCGGCGAGGCGGCGCTCCAGGTCCACCGTCGGATCCCAGACCAGATCACCGGGGTCGGCGGCGTAGCGCAGGAGGGCGCCGCGGCCGATGGTGGTCTCCCAGCAGCCGCGCCGGCCGCAGGCGCACAGTTGCTCGGAGGGCACCAGCTGGAGGTGGCCGACCTCGCCGGCGTAGCCGCCGGCGCCGCGCACCAGCTGCCCGCCGGCGATGATGCCCACCCCGACGCCGGTCTGGCCGGTGACGTGGACGAGGTCGCGGACGCCCGCGGCGGAGGCGGTCACGTACTCGGCCAGGGCGCCGAGCTTCGCGTCGTTCTCCAGGTGCATCTCCGGGGCGCCCGTGCCCAGGCGCTCGCGCAGGCCGGCGATGGCCGGCACGTCCCGCCAGCCGATGTTGGAGGCGAAGCCGACGGTGCCGGTGGTCATGTCGGTGGCGCCGGGCGTGGCCAGGGTGACCCCCACGACGCGACCGCCGTCGCGGCGCAGCACCTCGATACCTCGGGCGACCAGCTGCGCGGTGGTGTCCAGGGTGGCGTCGGGCCCGGCGGCCCGCACGTCGAAGGGGATCCGCTGCTCCGCGGTGACCTCGCCCTTGAGGTTGAGGGCGAGCAGGCTGACGTAGTCCACGTTGATCTCGGCGCCGATGCCGTGCACGCCGCTGCCGTCGATCTCCACGGCCTGCCCGGGCCGGCCGACGGTACCTCTGTCGCGTTCGGCCTCGCCCTCGCGGATCAGGCCGCCCTCCAGTAGCTCGGCGGTCAGGTTGGAGACCGTCGCCTTGGGCAGGCCGGCATCCTCGGAGATGCGTGCGCGCGAGCGCGGGCCCTCGTCGCGCAGCAGTCGCAGCACCATGCCGAGGTTGGCCCGGCGGGACGACGAGCGGTCGCGGGCGACGGCCGGTCCCGCCATGGCCAGACTCCGTACGCCCGACCCCTGAAGCGCTGCCTTCATGAACGGTTCCTCTCCTGCGTCCACCCCGAGGCCGGCCGGGCTCATGCCGCGTGACCTGTGGTCACGGGCGCCGCCGGTCTCCTCCCGCTGCCTCTTGACTTTATCAGGGTTGGTTCAAACAATAACCGAACGAATTGGCTGGTCCCCGCTTCCCCCCAGCCGGGTACGAGGAGACACACGTGAAGGCAAGACCTGTTTCGATGGCCGCCGCGCTCGCGGTCGTGACGGCGGCGGCCCTCGTCGCCGGCTGTTCGTCCAGCGGCAGCGGCAGCGGAAGCGGCGACTCGGGTGCCGCGGCGGGCCCGGTCAAGCTCGACTTCTGGGGCTGGGCCCCGGGCTACGACGAGTCGGTCGCCCAGTTCAACAAGACCCACCCGGACATCCAGGTCACCTTCGACAAGACCGCCTCCGGTTCCAAGGGCGGCTACACGAAGATGCTCACCGCCGCCAAGGCCGGCAACGCCCCCTGCCTGGGCCAGGTCGGCTACGAGACCCTGCCCAGCTTCGCCGCCGCGGGCGCCCTCACCGACATCGGCAAGTACACCGCCGACGTCAAGGGCCAGTTCGCCGACTGGACCTGGAAGCAGGTCACCATCGACGGCAAGACCTACGGCATCCCGGTCGACACGGCGCCGATGGCGCTGATGTACCGCAAGGACCTGTTCGCCACGTACGGCATCGACAAGCCCCCGGCCACCTGGGAGGAGTACGCGGCCGACGCGGCCAAGGTGCACGCCGCCGACCCGACCGTCTACCTCGGCAACTTCGGCAACGACGCCTACAACTACGCCGGGCTCGCCTGGCAGGCGGGCGCCGCCTGGTTCGGCACGGGCAACGACCAGTGGCGGGTGACGCTGAACAGCGACGCCAACCGGAAGGTCGCCTCCTACTGGCAGGACCTGCTGGACCGGAAGCTGCTGAAGACCGACCCGAGCAACGACGCCTCGCAGTTCGGCGACATGGCGAGCGGCAAGATCCTCTCGGACGTCAACGCCGTCTGGGACGCCCCGATCATCGCGAGCAGCGTCAAGGACGGCGCCGGTCAGTGGGCCGTCGCCCCGATGCCGGTCTGGGACGCCGCCAACCCCGCGTACGGCAACGACGGCGGCTCGGCCACCGCGGTCCTCAAGGGCTGCGCCCACGCCAAGGAGGCCGCCGAGTTCGCCACCTGGATGAGCACCAACGCCGACAGCGTGGGCAACCTGATCAAGGTCACCGGCATCTACCCGGCCGCCACCTCGGGCCTGTCCAACCCGGCGCTCACCCAGCCGGACGCGTTCTACGGGGGACAGGTGATCTACGACGTCTTCAAGGCGGAGACCGCCCACATCACCACCGACTGGCAGTGGGGCCCGACCATGACGCAGACCTCCACCGACCTCGGCGACGGGCTCGGCAAGGCCGGCACCGGCGGCGCCACCCTGCCGGACGTGCTCGCCGACGTGCAGGGCAGGACCGCGGCCGGCATGAAGCAGCAGGGCCTCGCCGTCGCCGGCTGACACCACCGACCGGTCCCGCGCCAACCCCCAGGGTGCGGGGACACCCCCCGGCCGGCCCCGCACCAACCCCGACCACGCCGGTGCGGGGCCGGGCACCGGCCGGTTCCGTGCCGCCCGCCGCCCGGCGGCACGGGACCGGCCGGGCCGGGTGCCCGGCCCGATCAAGGAGAGACGACACCCATGACCATCGCCCTCGCCGGGCGGACAGCACGGCAGGACGCGGCCGCCCGGCCCGCCCGGCGGGCACGCCGTCAGGCCCGGACCGCCGCGCTGTTCCTGGCTCCCTTCCTGCTGCTGTTCACGGCCCTGTACCTGGCGCCGATCGGCTACACCGTCCACCAGAGCCTGTACCGGATGCGGCGCTCCGGCCTCGGCCTCTCGGCACCCACCCAGACCTTCGCCGGCCTCGGCAACTACGCCACCGCGCTGGGCGATCCGGCGTTCCGTGGCTCGCTGCTGCGGGTGCTGCTGATCGGCGTGGTCCAGGTGCCGCTGATGCTGCTGTTCGCGCTGGTCCTGGCGCTGCTGCTGGACGCCCGGTCGACGATGTTCAAGCGGTTCTTCCGGCTGGCCTTCTTCCTGCCCTACGCCCTGCCCGGGGTGGTCGGCGCGATCATGTGGTCCTACCTGGTCGCCCCGGGGCTCAGCCCGATCACCGCCGCCGCCCACCACCTGGGCCTGCACCTGAACCTGACCTCCGACGGCATGCTCGGCCCGACCGTCGGCAACATGCTGACCTGGGGCTGGACCGGCTACAACATGCTGATCATCTACTCCGCCCTCCAGGCCATCCCCGCGGAGCTCAGCGAGGCGGCCACGATGGACGGCTGTTCGGCCTTCGGCATCGCCTGGCGCATCAAGGTGCCGATGATCCGTCCGGCCCTGGTGCTGACCACGGTGTTCTCCATCATCGGCACCGCCCAGCTCTACAACGAGCCCGCGATCCTGCACAACGTCGCGCCCAACCTGAGCAGCAGCTACACCCCCATCTACGCCGCCTACAACGCCGTGGACGCCAACAACTTCAACCTCGCCGCCACCGAGTCCGTCGTGCTCGCGGCCCTGGCGTTCGTGCTGTCCTTCGGCTTCCTGAAGCTCGTCCAGCGCCGCGGAGACGTCCTGTGAACACCACCACCCGCGCGGTCCGGTACGCGGCCTCCCGCTGGCTCACGCTCGGCGTGCTGCTGATCGCCTCCGTCTACTTCCTCGCCCCGGTGTGGTGGCTGCTGGTCGCCTCGACCAAGACCAGCAGCGGCCTCTTCTCCGGAAACGGCTTCTGGTTCGGCGACTTCGCGCTCTTCGACAACCTGGACGACGTGTTCACCCGTCAGGACGGCATCTACTGGCGATGGCTGGGCAACAGCGCCCTCTACGCGGTCGGCGGCGCGGGCGTCTCCACCCTGATCTCCGCCATGGCGGGCTACGCGCTGGCGACGTATCACTTCCGGGGACGGGAGCTGACGTTCAACGGCGTGCTCGCCGCCGTGCTCGTCCCGCAGCCGCTGCTGGCCGTCCCGCTCTACCTCATGTTCTCCCAGCTGCACCTGGTGAACTCTTACTGGGCGGTGCTGCTGCCCAGCATGGTCAGCCCGTTCGGGGTCTACCTGGCCCGGATCTACGCCGCCGCCTCCGTGCCGGACGAGCTCATCGAGGCCGGGCGGATCGACGGCGCCGGCGAGTTCCGGATCTTCGCCACCATCGCGCTGCGGGTGATGTCCCCGGCGCTGGTCACGATCTTCCTGTTCCAGTTCGTCTCCATCTGGACCAACTACCTGCTGCCCGTGCTGATGCTGGCCGACGACCACCTCCAACCGGTCACCGTCGGGGTCGTCGGCTGGCAGGCCCAGCGCGCGATCGGCCCCGGTGCGCCGCCGCTCAACATCGTCGTCACCGCCGCCATGGTCTCCGCGATACCCCTGGTCGTCCTGTTCCTGTCCCTGCAACGCTTCTGGCGCGCCGGCCTCACCGCCGGCAGCGTCAAATGAGGAGGCCCGGCGTGCCCGCCCGGTACCACCTGCGGTTCCAGCTCCACCCCACCCCGGACGCCGCCGAACGCGCCGCCGAACTCGCCGCGTTCTGCCGGGAGGCGGGCGTGGACGAGGTCGTCCTGCTGCTCGGCGCCGAGGAGCTGTACACCGGCCACCCCACGGGCGAGGCCGAGGACCACCTGTACGACACCGCGGCGACGGCCGTCGAGGTCCTGCGCGGGGCGGGACTCGACGTCAGCCTCAACCCCTGGGTCACCGCCGGCCACGCCGACCGCGGCCGGGCAGACCGCCTCGGCTTCACCCCCATGGTCGGACCGGACGGAACGGTGGCCACCGCCCAGGCCTCCTTCGCCTGCCCGCGTTTCCGCTCCTGGATCACCGCCCACTACGCCCGCTTCGCCGACCTCGGCTCCCGCGTGCTGTGGCTGGAGGACGACTTCCGCTACCACAACCACGCTCCGCTGACCTGGGGCGGCGGCTTCGAACCCCTGATGCTGGAGCGCCTCGCCGAACTGGTGGGGGAGCCCGTGACCCGGGAACAGGCGGTCGCCGCCGTCACCGCCCCGGGCGCCCCACATCCGTGGCGCGCCCTCCTGCAACAGGTCTGGCGCACAGCGCAGCTGGAGGTGGCGGCCGAGGTGGCGGCAGCGGTCGCGAAGGCCTCCGGCGGACGCTCGCAGCTCGGCCTGATGAGCTCCGAACCCGGCGTCCACTCCGTCGAGGGCCGCGACTGGCCCGCCCTCTTCGACGCACTCGCCATCGACGGGCAGGTCTCGCACCGCCCGCACTTCGCCCGGTACGGCGACGCCCCTGGACGTGAACTCAGCTTCTCCGTCTGGATGCTGGAGCTCCAGCGGGCGCTGCGGCCGGCTTACGTGCGCAGCGAACCCGAGATCGAGAACTGGCCGCACACCGCCTGGTCCAAGTCCGACACCCAGACCTGGTCCGAACTGGTCGCCGCCCAACTCGCCGGCGCGGACGCCATGTTCCTCAACATCCACCCCATGCAGTCCGGCCGCGCCCAGCGCTTTCCCCGGGTGGCCGAGCTGCTGCGCCACTCCCGGCCCGCGCTCGACCTGATCGCCGGGCCCGCGTCGCGCACCTACGGCGTGGCGCTGCCGGTACGTCAGGACGCCGCCGCCCACGTCCGCACCCGTCGGGGCGGCGACCTCGCCGAACTGGCCGTCGACCCCGGTCCGGCCGCGGACTTCCTGCTCCGCTACGGCGTGCCGGTCACCGCCGAGGACGCCCCCGTGCGGGTTCTGTTCGGGCAGCTCGCCTGGGCCTACGACGACACCGAGATCCGGCGGATGCTCTCCGGCGGCCTGATGCTCGACGGCACCGCAGCCCACATCCTGCGGGCGCGTGGGTTCGGCGACCTGCTCGGCATCACCGTCGAGGACGTCGTCGAGCGCGAGGGCGCGTGCGAGCCGGGCCCGTACGCGCTGGAGCGCGTGCTCTCGGGGGACGGCGCCGGGGCGTACCTGAGCGTCAACGTCCAGCCGGCCCTGGCCCGGCTGCGGCCTGCGGCAGGAGCCGAGACCTGGACCGAGATCCTCACCTCGGACCACCGGGCCTGGGGTCCCGGACGGTGTGTCTTCACCAATGAACTCGGCGGCCGCGTAGGAGTGTTGGCCGCCACCGCCGTCGAGCTGCTGCCCTACGACGACGACGGGCAGCGCCTGCTGCACGCGATGCTCCGCTACCTGGAAGGCGACACGCCGACCCTGCCGCTGGTCACCGGCGGCCCGCACCTGATCCCACACCTGACCCGCACCGAGGACGGCTGGCGACTCGCCGTCGCCAACGGCAGCGCCGACCCCGCCCGTCCGCGCGTACACCTGCCCGGCGGACCCGTCCGCGCGGAGGCCACCCTGCTCCGCCCGTTGGCCGACCCCGAGGCCGTCGACGCCATCACCACCGGTCGCACCGTCGAGTTCGACCGGAACCTGCCGCACCGCGGCTGGCTGCTCCTCGACTGGCGGTAGCGGCGGGAAGCCGGGCTCCTCGGCATGGCGGAGCCCGCGTGCCACGACCGGTCGCCGGTTCCAGCGGAACCGGCGACCGGTCGTGGCACCGAGGCGGCTGCCTTCCGACCGCCACGCTCCACCCTGCCCGCCGGAGGGTGGGGCCGGCGGGCAGCATCGGGGTGGGTCAGGTCAGGGACTTGATGCGGGTGTCGAGGTCGTCGAGGGAGGGGAGGAACCAGATGTGGTCGGCGCCGTTCGACTCGTGGACCAGGGCGCGCAGTGCCGAACTGGCTTCGAGGTGGCGGGAGATGTCGCCGATGACGGCCAGGCGGACGCGGTAGTTGACGAACTTCTGCATGATCTCGCCCGCGAATCGGGTGCCCAGGGAGAAGAACTGCTCGTCGAGTCGCTCGGCGGGGACGGCCACGATCTCGGCGCCGAGGAAGGCCGCGCCGACGAGGTCCAGGGCGTCCTGCATGGTGGTCACCTTGGGGCCGGCCGGGTCGCAGACGAACACCTGCACTCCGTGCCGCTCCTGCAGTTCGTCGGACATGGTGCCTCCCGGTGGGCTGAACGTGATCACGTACTGAGCGAGGTCCAATGTATGTCACGGGACTCGACGCTCCGTCAGGGGGCCTTACGCTCCGTCAGGCGGCTTGCTGCCAGCTGACCGGGGAGTAGTAGGCCGGGCGGCGCTCCAGGCGCTGCCAGGTGGCGATCGGCTCGATCGGCGCGGTG
>NZ_JBFBOC010000040.1:0-53840 GCF_040685975.1 Kitasatospora sp. NPDC086791
CGCCGTGGCGCTCGTCCTGGACCTTCTCGCTCGTGGCGTCAGCGCCGAGGACGTGCTGCTCGACTTGATCGCACCCGCCCAGGCAGCGGTCGGCGCCCGAACCGGCGCGGACCGGTCGGGGCCTTCGGTCGAGCCGCCCGTGGCGACGGCTCCGGTGTCCTACTCGGCGGCCTCCGCGGCGCCCGAGCGCAGCGTGAGCAGGGTGATCTCACTCGGCGCGAAGACCCGGAAGGGCGGCCCCCAGAAGCCGGTGCCCCGGCTGGTGTAGAGCTGGGTCCGCTCCCCGTGCCGGCTCACGCCGTGCACCACCGGCTGGTCGATCCGGACGAGGAAGTTGAACGGCCAGATCTGGCCGCCGTGCGTGTGCCCGGAGATCTGCAGGTCGATGCCGGCGGCGGCGGCCTGCGGGACGTACTTGGGCTGGTGGGCGACGAGCAGCACCGGGTTCGTCGGGTCCGCCCCCGCCAGCGCGCCGGCCAGGTTCGCGCGGTGCCCGGCCAGGCCGGAGTGCTCCGCGGTCACGTCGTCCACACCGGCGAGCACGAGGGCGTCCCCGCCGCGCTCCACCACGACGTGGCGGTTGTGCAGCGGCTCCCAGCCCAGCTCCGCCATCCGGTCCAGCCAGCCCTGGGCCTCCCCGCCGTATTCGTGGTTCCCCGTGACGTAGACCTTGGCCAGCCGCGAGCGGATCGTCCCGAGCGGCGCGGACTGCTCCCGGCGCCGGGCGGGGGTGCCGTCGGCGATGTCACCGGCGTGGACCACGACGTCCGCGTCCAGCGCGTTGACCGCCTCCGCGACCCGCGCCGACCAGTCCGCCCGGTCGATCGGCCCGTAGTGGGTGTCGGCCAGCACCACGACCCGGGTCCCGTCAAGGCCCCCGCCCAGTCGCGGGACGTGGACGTCCAGCCGCTTCACCCGGGGCACGCGCATCGCCTCGTGGTGCCCCCAGGCCAGCAGCCCGGCCGAGACCGCGGCCACGGCCACCGCCACGATCCTGGCCCGGCCGGCGCCGCCGACGTCGAACCCGGCCAGCGCGAGGTTCACCAGGCCGCCCAGCACCGACCAGGTGAACAGTACCCAGACCACCCCGAGGCTGGTGTCCGCGAGGCGGGCGGCCCGGTCGACCTGCCGCGACCCGTGGCCCGCGACCATCACGAAGGGGAAGGAGACCATCCAGGCGGCGAAGACAGTCGTGCCGGCCAGGAAGACCGGCAGCGGCCAGTCGGCGCCGGAGGCGAAGAGCGTCCACCAGGGCGGGAGGCACAGGACCACGAGGACGAGCACGAGGACGGCCAGCCGCCGGAACAGGGCCCCCCGACGCCGCGCGCCCCCACCCGGTGCCTCCGCGCTCGGCGGGGTCCCCGCACCCGACGCGGGAACCGCCACGTCCTCGGGCCGGGCGGTGGCCACGACGCCCCCGTACTCCCCGCCGCCCGGCCGGAGGTCCGACTCCGGCCCGATGGATCCGCTGTCAGTCACTGCGCCGCCCCTCACGTCGTCTGTGGCCCCCATCATCCGACGAGGCCCCCGAACGGCCTGCGGTCGGGGGCCTCGCCCGAGCGGCGTGGCGGCGGCGCAGGAGGACGCGAGTGCGCGAGATCGCAACGGAGTGCCGGAGTGCGTCGCCCGGTCGGCTGACCGACGGTGCGGCTAGTTGTCGGTGTCCTTGGGATGCCGAGGCGAGGCGTAGACGAGGTGGACGGTTGGCCGGCCTCGTCGACGAGGTAGCGCACGCGCCCGCCGGCTGTCACCTCGAACTCCCACTGCGGAAGCTCGCGTCCTCCGAGGGCTCGGGTCGACAGGCGGCCGCGCAGTCGGTGCCGGCGGTCCGGGTCGCTCGTGGACAGCGGATCGGTGCGGAGGGCTTCGAAGCAGCGACGCGTGTTCCCGGGAGCTTCCGTGCAGAGGTCGCCCCATCCCTTGGCCGCCTCATTGGTGGCGAACCGCGGTCTCCACTCGTCACCGATCGGTGGCGATGGGACGTCGTCGCCGCGCTTGGGGCTCATGGCTCGAATACCTCGCCGTGGTCGTCACCGGTGAGCGGTCTGGTGAGCTGCACGGCCAGTTCGGGATCCGCCAGGATCCGGGCGGTGGCGCGCCACTCGACGATCACCCGGTGCAGGTTGCCGTGCACGTCCAGCTCCACCGCATCGCGGGTGGCGTTCACCAGGTCGACGACGAACTCCCGGACTTCCTCGGCCGACAGGTGCCGGCTCCAGGGGAAGACCTCGGGGAGCGCGAGGAGGACGGCGCGCGCGCCCTCGTCGCTGGTGATCAGCGCGGCGAACAGTCGGGCCGTGACATCGGCGGTCTCTTCACGCTGCCGGTCGTGACGCTCTGTGGTCAGGTACAGGTCCTCACCGTCGCGACGTGTGACGTGAACGCGCTGGACCTGCTCGACGGTGTCCGCGACGCGCTTGGAGTTCTTCGAGAGGTCGGAGAACGACACGGTGGGAGTGGACATGGGGCGACGCCACTTCGGAATACATTCCGAAGTCAAGGAAGGTGGGTTGCGGAGGGGGAGTTCCGGCCGCCATCGTGGGCGGCTGGGTGCGAACCGGGGGCGCCGAAGGACCGCGGGAAACCGCCGTGACGTTTCCCGCGGCGCCTGGGTCTTCGTTCGCCCCTAGGCGGGCTAGGGGCGCTAGGCGGGCATCACGCCGTGGATGCGGGAGATGGTGAACACGCGCTCGTCGTCCCGCAGATGGCACCAGGCGTAGAGGTGGGGCGCGTCCAGTTCGAGCTCGCTGAGGGTGCGGACCGTCGCGTTGCCCGAGGCGGCGAGGTACTCGATCGTGATGGCCCGCCCGTCGTTGACGGCATGGGCCAGCTGGCGGACGTCGGTGAAGGACAGGTTGCGCGCGTACGCGGCGATGATCTCCTCGGTGTCGGTGTCGTACGGGCGGTTGCTCTCCGGGTCGGGCTCCGGCAGGTCCGCCGGGGCGCCCCGGAGCCGGGTGGCGAGGGCGGACAGGTCGACGGCCGTCCGGGGGGCTCCGATCCGGGCGTCCGTCCGCTGCGGGCGGGACCTGCCGCCGGGCAGCGCCGGGGGCGGGACCGGGCTCGCCGAGCGGGGGCGCGGAGCCCGTTCGATCCGGACGGTCCCGTCGGGCTTCTCGGCGACCGGGGCGTAGCCGGCGGACCGCAGTGCCGCGAGCGTCTTGTCCGCGGGCGACCGGCTGATCAGCACCGTCGGTGCCAGTTGCCGCAGGCCGAGCGGGGCGAGCTTGCGGTGGGCGGCCAGTTCGGCCAGGAGGGCGGGCTCCTGACCGTGGATCACACAGGCTGCGGAGACGACGCGCACCCGGCCGTGGCTGCGCGCGGTGTCGTGGATCAGGTACGAGAGCGGCTGCGGGAGCGGATCGACGGCGACGGCGACCAGGTCGGCCGTGAGGGCGTCGGGGGTGAGGCCCGCGTCGAGGGCGCGGCGGACGCTGCCCGGGCTGAACCGCCAGACGGACGCCGCGCCGGCGGTCTCCCGGTCCGCGACGGAGTCCAGCAGCGCGAGGAGGTGCGCCGACGGCGTACCGGCGACCACGGCCGTGAGATCGCTGCCGAAGCGGGCGGTCCCACTGGCGGCGGGCAGCAGCCGCCGACAGGCCACGGTCAGCGCGTCACTGTCGTTGTCGTCGTCGCTGTCGTCGGCGCCGGCGTGGTCGGAGCCGTCGGAGCCGTCGGCGAGCAGGGCGGCCCCGATCGGGGACACGGCCCCGAGGGCGAGCGCGCCGAGCAGTTCCGCCTCCCGGATCAGGGTGGCGAACGGCGTGGCGTCCTGGGGCAGTTGGTCGACGAGCGGGCGGAGCCACACGAGCAGCGCCGCCAGGTCCGCCGATTTCGCCGCGCCTTCGCCGGCCGGGAGCTGGGCCGCGGCCGTGAGCAGCCCGTGCCGGGCCTGGACGCAGCCTCCGCAGGGCGGTGTCCCGGCGAGCGCGGGCAGGGCCTTCCCGTCCTCGTCGCGGCTCCCGCCGGGGGTCAGCGGCAGCGCCCACCACGCCCGGAGCAGCGTGGCGAGCTGGTCGGCCGGTTCCTGCCCGGCCCAGGTGTCGTAGCCCGCGGTCGCCGCGACCCGGTCGCCGTCCCGGGCCAGCAGTCCGGCCGCGCTCGCCGCCTCCAGCACGAGGCGTACCACCATCTCGTCGCACCGCGCCGCCTTGCCGATCCGGGACAGCTCGCGGGCGCCGATCCCGCCGGCCTTGAGCCGGGCCGGCGGAGCGGCGGCGCACACCCCGAGGACGGACACGGCGTGCGCGGCGAACGCCATCGAGGCGGCCGCGGCTTCCCGTTCGACGGCCGAGGCGGTGGCGGGCACCGACCGCACGTCGGGCGGGAGCGGGGTGAACGGGGCGTGCCAGTCGGGGCCGCGCAGTGCGAGTGTCACCTCCGCGGGCATCCGGGCCGGCCCGTACCGGTGCCGGTCCCGGATCAGCAGCCCCCGGTCCAGCGCCCATTGTTCGCCGGGCTTGGAATCCGCCTGCGGAGTCCCGAACATGATGAAGCCCGGCCGCTCCGGAGCTTTGTGCGCGAGCCGCTCAAGGAGCTTCCGGGTGGCTGCGGGCGCGGTGGCCACCAGTGCGGAGACCCGCGCCGGATCGCTGTGATGGTCGACCAGCGCCGCCAGCCGCTGCGCCTTCCGGTTCGCCGCGGGTTTGACGTCGATCTTCGCCAGCACGCGGCCCAGTTCGTCGGAGTTCGAGCCCGCGAGCAGTCGCACGAGCGGTGCGTCGAGCCCCAGGGGCGAGTCCCACGCGTTCCGCAGCGGCGCCGCCATGCGCAGCACGCCGTTGCCGTCCGGCCACACCAGGGCGCGATCGGCCAGCACCTCCAGGGCGGCGGCCAGTCCGAGGGCGCGTTCACCATGAGTTGCCCCCAGCAGGTCCGCCAGCCCCTCCCGTGACGCACCCGGCAGTGCGGCGACGGCCTCCGCCACCTGCAGGCACGGCAGCGTGAGCCGGGGCAGGGCCAGCGCCACCGACGCCGGCCGCTGAACACGGTCCGCCAGTTCACCCACCGACCGCGGCTCCGGAGCCGCCGCAGCGTCCGGACGCGCCGCCAGAACCCGCTCCAACCCGGCCGCATCGAGACCGCGCAGCCACGAGGCCAGCGCCGATCCGCTCTTCGTACCGATGGGGACACCTCACCACGTAGGAGGACGGCCAGGCCCTACCGAAGCCGACCGGGACCACCAGGATGGCCCATCGACGGGTGTGGCAACGACCGCTGGAGGCCCCCGTGCCGACGCTCCTACGCCTGACGCAAGGTGGTGGCCACCTCGTTCAGATCCTGGACGGTGTAGGAGCGCTCTTCCGGTGATGAGGCCCAGCCGGGGGGCGCACCCCGGAAAACCACGCCGACCTGCCCGCAGAGGTCCGCATGGCGTTTTCCGTCGGCAATGATCGCGCTGGTGAATCTCGCCCACGCACGAGGAGTGAGGTTCAGCTCCTGGGCTTTGCGGCCGAACCGGTTGCCGATCACGGTGATCTCCGGTGCCGCGCCACCCTCCCAGCCGGGTAGATCGGTACGCACGGTCGGCATGAGGGCCCCCAGGTCCGAATGGAGCGTCCAGTCCACGCTGATTTCGGCCTCCAGGATGCGCAGGCCGTCACCGTTCACGAGGAACACGCCGATGGCCGCCAACCAGCGGTTTTCGATGCCGCGAAGGAAGCCGGTCCGGATCTTCTTGCTGACTCCCGTGTAGCGCAGGAATATCTCGAACTGGTCCAGTACTGATTCGGTGCGCGTTCTCGTCTCGGTGTACGTCGAAGTCGTCGGCATTTCCCTCGCTCCGGGTAGGCTGCTTTCTCGGCCCGATCGCCGGCCTATGGACCGGTCAGATACGCACGATCCGCCGAATCGAAACCGCAGTCGAGCTTGCGGGCCTGGGCTTCCGTCCGTGCCGCGATATCGGGACCCAGGGAGTTCATCGTGGCGCTCACGAATGAAGCATATTTCTCCGGCGCGTCCACGACCGCCGCGAGATTGGCTGCGGAGCTGCCGACGAGGGTCGCGCAGACGTCGCGGATCACGGCGCCGCGCACCTGGGCGAAGAAAGAGACCGGGCGGTGCGCGTAGGATTTCATCAGGCGAGCCACCTCGGGTGCGGTGAGGAGCCCCTCGAAAACCGAGGTCAGAACCGCCTCGCGTTCCGCGTCGGTCGGCTGCCAGTAGAGAAATCCCATGCGCCCAGGCCTCCTGAGCGGTGGATAGAGCTTCGCCGGGTCGTTGCCGGTCACGAACACGGGAACCCGCCGCACGCTGCCGATCTTCTCGATGAAGGTCGGGTGGTCGGCGAGGTGCATCAACTGGGCGAGCACCTGCTGGTGGTTGACGGTGCCGGTGTTCTGGGACCACTCGCCGATGGTCGTGTCGACGTCGTCGATCAACAGTGCACACGGCCTGCCGGCGCCGATGCGGTGGGCTGCCGTGACGTACCGCTCGAGAATGAGCTTTCCAGGAGCTCCCGCGCGGTCGCTTTCCAGGTCGGCCGCGTTGACCGAATACACCTCCACGGCACTCTGGGCGAGAACTGTTCTGAGCTGGAAGGTCTTCCCCTCACCGGGATATCCGAAGATTCCCATGATGAGAGGCTCTTCCGGGAGGTTGATGTAGCTCAGGATGAGATGCTGCAGGACCTCGGTGCGGAACCGATCCGGGATCGTGACGGTGGTGGTCATCCTTCGGCTCGTCCCGAGTCGCCGCCGGTACGCCGCTGCAGGATCTCCGCGTTCAATCCCTCGAAGATGCCGATCTCTTCGCGAATGGGGGCGGGTGGCGCTCCGTTCGGCCGGCCGTCGTCGGGTACCGGGGAGGGCGACCTGTCACGAAGTCGCTGGATGTTCTGATCCAGGTGCAGTAGCGCGTCCCCGAGCGTGGGAGAACCGAGCGTGGGCTCGAATCCCACCGTCGCACCGGATCGTAGCTCTCGACGGGACAGCGTCAGGCCGTCCGACTGCACGACAAGGTGTTCTCCCACCCTGCCTGTCGCGGTCAGAAGACCATGCGCATTCGAGATCCCGGCGAAGCGGACCGAACACGTTTCGCGGGTAGAGACTACCGAGAACGCGTGTCGCTGTCCGCCGATTCGCAGGGCCGGTCGCGGCCGGGCCGGCTCCGCCTCCATGGACACCACAAGTCGGCAATGATCACCACCGGAACTCCCGCGAACCGGCCGGCCGGTCGGCCGGTGAAATCCCATCGATTATTGACTTCTCCTCGTCAATTACCGTCGGGCGGTGTCCGGCCTTGATCTCGTATGACGGATTGCCCGCCGGGTTCCCCGAAGCCGGGATGGGTTCGTCCGGCCCATTCGAAGTCCGTGCGCGCCGGCAAGACGTTGACGCCGCGCGAAGTCGGCGGTCAGCCCGGCTACCTCGGCAGGAGGAGCGCGTGGTCGCGGATCCGTGCGGCAGGTCCGCCCACCACTCCGTACCGATCGCCCGCCGCAGGCCGGCTCCGCGACGATCGCGGCGGTCCGGGCACCTGTGTTCTGGTCGGGTTGCCAGCGCTGAAGGCTGGTCACGGCACCTGCAGCCACGGAACGACGAAGGCCCCGACCGCTGGGCGGTCGGAGCCTTCGTGCTGCCCTGGCGGGCGGAGGCGGAGGATACGAGATTCGAACTCGTGAGGGGTTGCCCCCAACACGCTTTCCACATGTTCGTCCGGCTGTCCGGGGGTGGTTGCATGCGTCCTGACCTGCAGTGAAGCGACGCGTGGGCTGGAGTCTGAACGGCTCTGGACGGGGATGGACGCAACCAGAACTGCAACCAGGATCTGATCCTCACGTTGCCTGGCCGCCATGTGGAGACGCCCGGTGGGCTCTGGTCCTCAGCAAGTAGTACGTAGGTGCTCCGAGGCCATCTCGTCCAGAACGGCGCGGATCGGTGTGGGAGTCAGGTTCAGGACCGCCGACGTGTTCGCTGCGTCGAGGAGGTTGGGACGGTCGTACAGGTACAGCATCTCCGGGAACTCGGCCATGACGGAGTCGGTCCGGCCGATCTCCTCCAGTTCGGCCCTGGTCATGTGGGCCAGATCGGGAGTGGGCGCACCGGCCGCCAGCGCCAGGGACACGGCCAGCTCACGGACCGGGGCCTGAGAGGTGGACGGCGTGTGCCAGGCCCGGCCCCACGACTCCTCGCTCCGGGACGCGGCGATCAGCGTGCGCGCGGCGTCACCGGTGTAGGTCCAGCTGTGCGGGGCGTCGAGATCCCCCGGGTAGGCGACGGGCGCGCTGCTCAACACCTGCGCCCCCACCATGAGGGTGAACGGCGAGTAGGCGCCCGCACCGAGGTAGTCGCTCGCCCGGACCTCGGTCACCCGCACCCGGCCGGCCTCGTACGCGGCGAGCGCGTCGTGCCACATCCGCGCCCGGACGCGGCCCTTGACGCTGCTGGGCACCATCGGAAGGTCCTCCGTGACGGGCCCGTCGACCGGCCCGTAGCCGTAGGTGTTGCCGAGCATCACGTAGTCCGCCCCACCGCGTTCCGCGGCCGCCAGCAACGAGGCGGCCAGCGGCGGAAATTCGGCCGGCCAGCGGTCGTAGGCCGGCATGGCGCAGTTGAACATGACCGCCGCACCGCGGGTCAGCTCGACCAGCCGGCCGGTGTCGTTGGCATCCGCGGCCACTCGCTCGATCCGCTCGTGCAACGGCCCGCCTCCCCGGCGGGTGACGAGCCGGACCCGCTCACCGGCGTCCGCCAACAGCCGCGCCGCGGTCGCTCCGGTGGCTCCGGCTCCCACGATGACGTACAAGGACACGCTCCCACTCCCTGGTTGATGGTCTACGGGAAGGGGCAGGCCGCCCCGACTGCTCCACTCTCCGCTGCGGGGTGTTCGTAAGGTAGTGGCCCGAATGCCAAACATCTGGAGGTTCGGGCCATGCACCGGGTTGCCGTCGTCGCCGTCCCCCCTGCTACCACCTTCGACCTGTCCATCCCCGAGCTGGTCCTCGGCGAGACGGTCGTCGACGGCCGCCCCGGCTACCGGGTCTGCGCCTGCACCGCACGCCCTGGTTTCGTCGCCACCAGCGGCAGTCTGGAGGTCACCATCCCCCACGGGCTGGAGGCCGTCGACGACGCCGACACCGTCATCGTGACCGGGACCGGGGCCCGCGAGGACGTCGAACCGCGCGTCCTCGCAGCACTCCGCCGCGCGTCGGCTGCGGGTAAACGCGTTGCCTCCATCTGCACCGGAGCATTCGTCCTCGCCCAGGCCGGACTGCTCGATGGGCGCAGCGCCACCACCTACTGGGCCAAGTCCGAGGAGTTCTCCGCGCGCTTCCCATCGGTCCGGCTGCGGCCCGACGTCCTGTACGTCGAGGACGGCAACGTGCTGACCTCGGCCGGGCTGTCCGCCGGCATCGACCTGTGCCTGCACCTGGTGCGTACCGACTACGGCGCCGCGACGGCCAACGCGGTTGCCAGGCTGGTGGTAGCGGCACCGGTGCGGCCCGGCGGGCAGGCGCAGTTCATCGCGACACCGCTGCCGCCCGCGACGGGCACCTCGCTGGCCGCGACCCGGGCCTGGGCGCTCGACCGCCTGCACGAACCGCTCACCCGCACCTACCTCGCCGCCCACGCGGCAACCAGCGTCCGCACCCTGACCCGCAGGTTCCACGAGGAGACTGGCCTGAGCCCGCTGCAGTGGCTCCTCCACCAGCGCGTGATCCGGGCCCAGGAACTCCTGGAGACGACCAACCTGCCGATGGACCAGGTTGCGCGGCTCAGCGGCCTCGCCACCCCCGACTCCCTGCGCCACCACCTGTCCCGACGCACCGGCCTGACCCCCACCGCCTACCGCACCACCTTCACCCACCGCCTCAGCCGAGGAGGTTCCCCGCGCCCCCAGGCTGAGCCCCGATCCCAACCGCGGCCGACAACGGGGCCGGACAACGTCGAAGGCCCGGACCACACGGAGCGGTCCGGGCCTTCGATAAGGCGGAGGATACGAGATTCGAACTCGTGAGGGGTTGCCCCCAACACGCTTTCCAATTCTCCCGAACGGTGTCCGCCGGGGTTCACCCTTGTCTTGACCTGCGACGGAGTGGTCCTTGGGGGAGACTCTGGACCTTGCCGGACGGGGGTGAACGAGACCAAAACTGAGACCAAGCGTGCAGGCGGCTCTTGGGGAGCGTCCGCCCTGTCGCAGGCGTCGGTCCGGTCACCCGTCGGCTGCAGCCCGACCAGAGTGGCGTGGCCCGGGGGTAGCCATCGCTCCCCTGATCGAGTGAACCGACAGTAGCCAGCGGTTCGCCGAATCGTTATCCGGGAAGGTGTTGCGAATACTTCGAATAATTCGGATGCTGCGACTACGCTGGGAAGCTAGGAGGTTCGACTATGGCAACCGCCACAGAAGGCCGGAAGATCGCGCCGGGCACCGTAGACGCGCAAAGCGCCGAACGGGCGCTGCGTAGGGTTCGTGACTACCTCGCGCACAACACGGACGCCACCACAGACATCACCATCGTCGGTGAGGTCGGCATCGACGATCCTCTCGTGCTGCCGCGCCCCACGGTCGAGATGTTCGCCGCCATGCTCGCCGCCTTGGCGAACGGGCAAGGCGTGCAGATCATGCCAGTCAATGCCATCGTGTCCACCCAGGTCGCCGCCGACATGCTCAACGTTTCCAGGCCCTACCTAATCGGTCTCCTGGAGAAGGGAGACATCCCCTTCGAACGGGTCGGGCGCCATCGGCGCATCAAGTTCAACGATGTCATGGAGTACAAGCGGAGAGACGACCGCGAACGTAAGGACGCAGCCGACTCGCTCACGGCCCTCGACGAGGAGCTGGGGCTGCTCTGACATGGCCTTCATCGTTCTGTACGACTCGAACGTGCTCTACCCGAACACGGTGCGGGATCTGCTCATCCGTCTGGCTCGGCACGGTATCGTCCAAGCCAAGTGGACCGAGCAGATCCTCGACGAGGTGGAAGCTGCACTCCGCCGCAACGACATCGGCGACGACGAGAAGCGTGCGGAGCTGCGGCGCCGCATGAACGCAGCTGTGCGGGACTGCATCGTCACCGGCTACGAGCCTCTGATTGACGGGCTCAAGCTCCCCGATCCGGACGACCGTCACGTCCTCGCGGCGGCGATCAGGGCCGGCGCGCAAGTGATCGTCACCGACAACAGCAAGGATTTCCCGTCCGAGTACGTGGCGGAGTGGGGCATCGAGCAGAAGACCGCCGACGACTTCGTCATGGACTTGATCGACCTGGACGACCGTGTGGTCTACGGCTGCGTCATGGAGATTGCGGGTAGTCGGCGACGGGAGCCGGCCACGTTCGAAGATGTGCTGGGTCAGTTGGAGAGGTCCCAACTGATCGGATCAGTGAGCATGCTCCGAAGCGGACCGGTCGAGAGCACCTGACGAGCCAAGTCCATGGGCCCCGGCCGCCAGCAGATGCTGGCCGGGGCCTACCCGCACTCACTCACACGGGAGCGGCGAGGATGCTTGGCAACTCTGGGGGGGCAGGCTCCATGTCGCGCACCGCGCCGTTGCCCCGGTGGGCCGCCGAGATGGTCGAGGGGCGGCTGTGGGAGGAGGGGAAACGACGAAGGCCCGGACCGCGGTGCGGTCCGGGCCTTCTGCCGGCGGAGGATACGAGATTCGAACTCGTGAGGGGTTGCCCCCAACACGCTTTCCAAGCGTGCGCCCTAGGCCTCTAGGCGAATCCTCCGAGGGAGAGCTTAGTACATGTTTCGGGGTGGTCGCGACCACCTGTCTCGCAGGCCGGGGGGTGGGGGTGGCCTGTGGATCGTCGGGGCCGGGATCCGGTAGTGTGGGGGCCAGCCCCTCGTGTGGCGTCATCTCTCTGAACCCCCCCAGGGCCGGAAGGCAGCAAGGGTAGGAGGGCTCTGGCGGGTGCACGGGGGGTCTTTGCGTTCCCGGGGGCCCGGTGGGCGGGGGTGGGGGAGTGCGGGGCGACGCGTTTGTCGGTCCGTCCCGATATCGTCGGTGGTGTGTCCCTAGCCCTGTACCGCCGCTACCGCCCCGAGACCTTCGCGGAGGTCATCGGGCAGGAGCACGTGACCGCTCCGCTCCAGCAGGCCCTGCGCAACAACAGGGTCAATCACGCGTACCTGTTCAGCGGGCCGCGCGGCTGTGGCAAGACGACGAGCGCGCGCATCCTGGCCCGCTGCCTGAACTGTGAGCAGGGGCCGACGCCGACGCCCTGCGGGGAGTGCCAGTCCTGCCGTGACCTGGCGACCGGTGGGCCCGGTTCGATCGACGTGATCGAGATCGACGCCGCCTCGCACGGTGGTGTGGACGACGCGCGCGAGCTGCGCGAGCGGGCCTTCTTCGCGCCGGTGCACAGCCGGTACAAGATCTTCATCCTGGACGAGGCGCACATGGTGACCTCGGCCGGCTTCAACGCGCTGCTCAAGGTGGTGGAGGAGCCGCCGGAGCACCTCAAGTTCATCTTCGCGACCACCGAGCCGGAGAAGGTGATCGGGACGATCCGGTCCCGGACGCACCACTACCCGTTCCGGCTGGTCCCGCCCGGCACGCTGCGCGACTACCTGGCGGACGTCTGCGGTCGCGAGGCCATCGAGGTCGAGGACTCGGTGTTCCCGCTGGTGGTCCGGGCCGGGGCGGGTTCGGTGCGTGACTCGATGTCGGTCATGGACCAGCTGCTGGCCGGGGCCGGCGAGGGCGGCGTGACCTACCAGATGGCGACCGCGCTGCTCGGGTACACCGACTCCGCGCTGCTGGACGAGGTGGTGGACGCCTTCGCCGCGCACGACGGGGCGACGGTGTTCCAGGTGATCGACCGGGTGGTCGAGGGCGGGCACGACCCGCGCCGGTTCGTCGCCGACCTGCTGGAGCGGCTGCGCGACCTGGTGATCCTGGCCACCGTGCCGGACGCCGGGGAGAAGGGGCTGATCGACGCCCCGGCGGACCGGATCGCGGTGATGCAGGCGCAGGCGGACGCGTTCGGCGCGGCCGAGCTGAGCCGGGCCGCGGACCTCGTCAACACCGGGCTGACCGAGATGCGCGGCAACGCGGCGCCCCGGCTGCAGCTGGAGCTGATCTGCGCCCGGGTGATGCTGCCCGGCGCGTACAGCGACGAGCTGTCGCTGCAGGCGCGCCTGGACAAGCTGGAGCGGCGGGCGGCGGCGGGCGGGTTCGCGGCACCGGGGGCAGGCGTGGTGCCAGGGGTGGTGCCGGCGGCTGCGCCGGTGGCGGTGCCCGTGGCCACACCTGCGGTCGCACCGGTGGCCGCCCCCATCGCCGCCCCCGCTGCCGCGCCCGCGATGGAGGCACCGGCCGCGGCTCCCGTGCAGGCGCCGCCGCCTCCGGCCGCGCCCGCCGGGCCGGCCCCGGGCGCCTGGCCGATCCCACGCAGCTTCCCGCCCGCCGGTGGCGGCGGCGCGCCCGCCGCACCGCAGCCGCAGGCCGCTCCGGCCCAGGCCCCGGTGCCCGCGCCCGCCCCGGCTCCTGCGACGACCCCCGTGGCTGCCGCTCCCGCCGCTCCCGGCGGGCAGCCGTCGGCCGCCGCGCAGCAGGGCGCCGCGCAGGTCCGGCAGCTGTGGCCGCAGATCCTGGAGGCGGTGAAGAACCGCCGCCGCTTCACCTGGATCCTGCTCAGCCAGAACGGTCAGGTGGCCGGGTTCGACGGCAGCGTGCTGCAGGTCTCGTTCATCAACGCCGGCGCCCGGGACAGCTTCGTCGGCAGCAACAGCGACGACGTGCTGCGCGCCGCGCTGGCCGACGCGCTGGGCGTGGACTGGCGGATCGAGTGCATCGTCGACCCGTCCGGTGGTGTCGGCGCCGCCCCGGGTGGGGCTGCTCCCGCTGCTGCCCAGGGCGGCGGCGGGGGCTGGGGAGCCCCGGCCCGTCCGGCTGCGGCCCCGCCGGTCGTCGCGGCGCCCGCTCCGGCGCCCGCGCCCGTGATGGCGCCTCCGCCGGTGCAGGCCCCGCCCGTGCGGTCCGCGCCGGTGCAGGCCCCGCCGCCCGTCGCGGCGCCGCCAGCCCGTCCGGTGCGGTCGGTGGCCCCGGAGGACGACATCCCGGAGGAGGACGACCCGGACCTCAACGAGGAGGCGTTCTCCGGCCAGGAGCTGATCATCCGCGAGCTGGGTGCGACGGTGCTGGAGGAGATCCACCACCGGGGCGGCTGAGCCGCGGAGGCAGCACGCGTAGGCTCGGCGGTGACGCACGACGCACCGCAGACAGCCATGACAGCAAGGAGAGAGCCGTGTTCCCCGGTGGTGGCCAGCCCAACATGCAGCAGCTGCTGAAGCAGGCGCAGAAGATGCAGCAGGATCTCGCGAAGGCCCAGCAGGAGCTGGCCGAGACGAAGGTGAGCGGTACGGCGGGCGGCGGCCTGGTCGAGGCGACGGTGACCGGTGCCGGTGAGCTGGTGGCGCTGACCATCGCCCCGGCGGCAGTCGACCCGGAGGACACCGAGACCCTGGCCGATCTGGTCCTGGCGGCGGTCCGGGACGCGACCCAGACCGCGCAGAAGCTGCAGTCCGACCGCATGGGCCCGCTGACCCAGGGCCTGGGCGGCGGCATCCCCGGCCTGCCGTTCTGAGGCCAGGGGGACGACGAGGCCGGCCGACGGCCCAGTGGGTCCGGAGTTCAGACGACGGACCCATGTGATTTATGTGGGAGTCGGGCGTCGGGCGCTGTGTCCGACGCCCGATTCGTTGGATGATGGCACCGGAGCACCACCGACCATCCGAAGGAAGGCGCGACGTTGTACGAGGGCGTGGTTCAGGACCTGATCGACGAACTGGGCAGGCTGCCCGGCGTCGGGCCCAAGAGCGCCCAGCGGATCGCCTTCCACGTGCTGCAGGCCGACCCGACGGACGTGCGCCGGCTCGCGCACGCGCTGCTGGAGGTCAAGGACAAGGTCCGCTTCTGCGCGGTCTGCGGCAACGTCGCGGAGGCCGAGCAGTGCCGGGTCTGTCTGGACGCTCGCCGCGACCTCGGCGTCATCTGCGTGGTCGAGGAGCCCAAGGACGTCGTCGCCATCGAGCGCACCCGTGAGTTCCGCGGCCGCTACCACGTGCTGGGCGGCGCGATCAGCCCCATCGAGGGCGTCGGCCCGGACGACCTGCGCATCCGCGAGCTGCTGACGCGCCTCGCCGACGGCACGGTCACCGAGCTGATCCTGGCCACCGACCCCAACCTGGAGGGGGAGGCGACCGCCACCTATCTGGCCCGGCTCTGCAAGCCGATGGGCCTGAAGGTGACCCGGCTGGCGAGCGGCCTGCCCGTCGGCGGGGATCTGGAGTACGCGGACGAGGTCACCCTCGGCCGCGCCTTCGAAGGGAGACGACTGCTCGATGTCTGACCGGACGCTCAACCAGACGATCAACCAGCAGCACGCCCACGGGCACGGCTCGGAGCCGGACGACTTCGCCGTGCAGATCGCCGACTCGGTGGAGAGCTTCGTGCTCGCCGTCACCGAGGTCGCCAAGGGCGACGAGCCGGGCAGCGCGGTCTCGCTGCTGCTCCTGGAGGTCTCGCAGCTGCTGCTGACCGGCGGCCGGCTGGGTGCCATCGAGGACGTCGTCCCGGAGGACCGCTTCGAGCCCGACGCCGGTCCGGAGCCGGACGGCGAGCAGCTGCGCGAGCGGCTGGCCGAGCTGCTCGCGCCGATCGACGTCTACCACGAGGTCTTCGACCCGTACGGCCCGCCGGAGAAGCCCAACGCCTTCCGGATCTCGGACGACCTGGCCGGTGTGGTCAGCGAGCTCCAGCACGGGCTGACGCACTACCGCGAGGGCCGGGTCAGCGAGGCGTTGTGGTGGTGGCAGTTCTCCTACCTCTCCAACTGGGGCACGACCTGCACCGCGGTGCTGCGGGCGCTGCAGTCGCTGATCGCGCACGTCCGGCTGGACAGCCCGATCGGCGCCGTGCCGGACGGCGCGGACACCGACGACGACGGGCTCACCGACGAGCAGCTGGAGCAGCAGGCGGGCGACCTGATGGCGGCCGAGCTGGGGCTGCAGCGGTAGAGCGAGGCAGGGCCAGGCAGGGCCAAGGCAGAGCCAGGTAGAGCCCGGGCCAGGTGGTGGGAGTCGGCGGCCGCGGCGGCACGGCACCGACTGTGACGGATGCCTCAGGGATCCGCCGGGAAGGGAAATCCGGCCGGATCCCCGTCCGCGGGTCCGCCGATTCTTCGGGGCCGTACCGGATCGCCCGCAGACCTGCCGGTACGGACGCCCGACCCGCCGATCACCTGCTGAAACGGGCGTCTCACCATGTGGAAAGCGCCGGTCGGGGCACCCCTGCTCGGTAGACTGGCGCCGACCGCACACCCCCCTCCCCCGGGGGTACGGGGGCCTGGAGCCCCCGGAAAACGACACAAGTCGAGGAGCGCACGTGGGCCTTGTCGTGCAGAAGTACGGCGGCTCATCCGTTGCGGATGCCGAGGGCATCAAGCGCGTGGCCCGTCGAATCGTTGACGCCAAGAAGGCCGGCCATGAGGTCGTCGTCGTGGTGTCCGCGATGGGCGACACGACGGACGAGCTCATCGAACTCGCGGAGCAGGTGTCACCGATCCCTGCCGGCCGTGAGTTCGACATGCTGCTGACCGCTGGAGAGCGCATCTCCATGGCGCTGCTGGCCATGGCGATCAAATCCCTGGGTCACGAGGCCCAGTCCTTCACGGGCAGCCAGGCCGGTGTCATCACCGACTCCGTCCACAACAAGGCGCGCATCATCGACGTGACGCCGGGCCGGATCCGCACCGCCCTGGACGAGGGCAACATCGCGATCGTGGCCGGCTTCCAGGGCGTGTCCCAGACCAGCAAGGACATCACCACGCTGGGCCGGGGCGGCTCGGACACCACCGCCGTCGCCCTCGCGGCCGCCCTCCGGGCCGAGGTCTGCGAGATCTACACCGACGTGGACGGCGTGTTCACCGCCGACCCGCGCGTGGTGAAGAAGGCCCGCAAGATCGACTGGATCGCCTACGAGGACATGCTGGAACTGGCGTCCTCCGGCTCCAAGGTGCTGCTCGACCGCTGCGTGGAGTACGCGCGGCGCTACAACATCCCGATTCACGTACGCTCGTCCTTCTCGGGTCTCCCCGGGACGATCGTCAGCAACGACAACCCGAACAAGCCCGAAGGGGGCGAGATGGAGCAGGCCATCATCTCCGGAGTCGCCCACGACACCTCCGAGGCCAAGGTCACGGTCGTCGGCGTGCCCGACAAGCCGGGCGAGGCGGCCCGGATCTTCCGCGCCATCGCCGACGCCGAGGTCAACATCGACATGGTGGTGCAGAACGTCTCCGCCGCGTCGACCGGCCTGACCGACATCTCCTTCACCCTGCCCAAGACCGAGGGCCAGAAGGCCATCGACGCGCTCGGCCGGGTCAAGGACGGCATCGGCTACGAGTCGCTGCGCTACGACGACGCGATCGGCAAGATCTCGCTCGTCGGCGCGGGCATGCGCTCCAACCCGGGCGTCACCGCGACCTTCTTCGAGGCGCTGTCCGCCGCGGGCGTCAACATCGAGCTGATCTCCACCTCGGAGATCCGCATCTCGGTCGTCACCCGCGCCGAGGACGTGCCGGAGGCCGTCCGCGCCGTGCACAGCGCCTTCGGCCTGGACAGCGAGACGGACGAGGCCGTCGTCTACGGCGGCACCGGGCGATGACCCGGGAGCGGAGCGGGGGCACCGGGCGATGACCCGGCGGCCGAACCTCGCCGTCGTCGGCGCCACCGGCGCGGTCGGCGAGGTGCTGCTCGGCCTGCTCTCACTCCGTCAGGACGTCTGGGGCGAGGTCCGGCTCGTCGCCTCCCCGCGCTCGGCCGGCCGCAAGCCGGTCGTGCGCGGCGAGGCCGTCGAAGTCGTCCCGCTGGCCGAGGAGGCCTTCGCCGGGATCGACGTCGCCGTGTTCGCCGTCCCCGACGCGGTCTCCGCCCAGTGGGCGCCGATCGCGGTGGCCAAGGGCGTCGTGGTGGTCGACGACTCCGCCGTCTTCCGCTCCGCCGAGGACGTGCCGCTGGTCGTCCCCGAGATCAACCCGGCCGCGCTGCGGATCCGCCCGCGCGGCATCGTCGCCAGCCCCGCCAGCACCACCCTCGCGATGATCGCGGCGGTCGGCGCGCTGCACGCCGAGTACGGGCTGGCACAGCTCGTGGTCGCCTCCTACCAGGCCGCCGGCGGCGAGGGCCGCGACGGCGAGGCGGCACTGCGCGAGCAGACCGCGCTGGTGGCCGGGGCCGAGGTCGGCCGGCAGACCGGCGACCTGCGCGCCGTGATCGCCGACCACGGGCCGTTCGCCGCCCCGCTGGCGTTCAACGCCGTGCCCTGGACCGGCGGACTGCGCGAGGGCGGCTGGGCCGCCGAGGAACTCGGTATCCGGGACGAGTCCCGCAAGATTCTCGGCCTGCCCGCCCTGACGGTCTCCGCGACCTGCGTCCACATCCCCGTCCTCCGCACCCACGCGCTGGCCGTGCACGCGCGGTTCGAACGGGAGGTCACCCAGGAGCACGCGCAGGACATCCTGCGGGACGCCCCCGGCGTCGTCCTCTACGACGACCCGGCGGCCGGTGAGTTCCCGACGCCGAACGACGTGGTCGGGACCGATCCGGTCTGGGTCGGGCGGGTGCGCCGGGCCCTGGACGAGCCGGACGCGCTGGACCTGTTCCTGTGCGGGGACAACCTGCGCAAGGGGGCGGCGCTCAACCTGCTGCAGATCGCGGAACTGGTGGCGAGTGAACTGACGGTGGAATAGGCCGGAACAGCGCGGGAGCAGCGCGGGCCGGGGGTCGCACGGCCGCGTGGGCTCCGCGCGGTGGGCCGCGCGGGCTCCGGTCGCGCGCCGAGTGGGGGTCAGATCCCCTGCGCCGCTTCCGATGTGTCTGCTTGTGTCCGCACCTGTGTCCATACCTGTGTCCGCTCCTCGACACAATCCGTCCGGAATCCCGAGGGAATCCGCTGGAGGCAGCTTCTGCCCATGCGGAAGAATGGGCCCCGGGCTGGGCAACCATGACAGGGGATCGAGTGTCCAACGGGCGTGGCGGACGTGATGGTGGGGGCAAGGGTGGGCATCCCGGCGAGGGCCGCGGTGTCGTTCCCCTCGCGCGCCCCGAGGCCTGCGAGTAGGCCGGAAGACGACCAGATGACGGCGGCCGCACCCGGTGCGGCGGACTCCGGTGCCGGTACCGACGCGGGTACCAGCGAGGACCTGCTCACCGAGACCTACCAGGCGCACTACCGCTCGCTGCTGCGGCTCGCCGCGCTGCTCCTGGACGACCTCTCGACCTGCGAGGACGTCGTCCAGGAGGCCTTCATCCGGGTGCACGCCGCCCGGCGCCGGGTGCGCGAGCCGGAGAAGACCCTGGCCTACCTGCGGCAGACGGTCGTCAACCTGTCCCGCTCCACGCTGCGTCGCCGGATCCTCGGTCTGAGACTGCTGCAGAAGCCCATGCCTGACATGGCCAGTGCAGAAGAAGGTGCCTACGATGCCCTGGAGCGCGACCAGTTGAAGGCCGCGCTGCGTGGACTGCAACGCCGTCAGCGGGAGGTTCTGGTGCTGCGTTACTTCCTGGACATGACGGAGGCGCAGGCCGCCGAAACCCTGGGCATCTCGCTCGGCTCGGTGAAGGCGTACGGATCGCGCGGACTCGCCGCCCTCCGCACGCAGATGGAGGCCGGTCATGGCTGAGGCTGACGGCGTCCGGCGGCGGGTGGCGGACGGCCTGCCGTCGGAGGGGCCGGGGGCGGCGCAGGGCCCGGAGGCCGTGGACGGCCCGGGGGCGGCAGCGGCAGCGGATACGTCGGATGCGTCGGATGCCTCGGGGGTTTTGGAGGCCTCGGAGCTCTCGGGGCTGGGCGGGCTGTCGACCGACGAACGGGCGGTGCGGGAGCTGATGCACCACGCCGTCGCCGGGATCCAGCCCTCGCCCGGCGGACTGCCCCGGATCCGGCGGGCCGTCCCCCGTCGGCGGGCCGCCCGGCGCGGAGCCTGGACCGGGGCCGCCGCCCTCGCGTTCGCCGTCGCGATCGCCCTGCCGGTCCTGCACGGGGGAGAGCACCTCGGGCTCTCCGGCGGCCCCGGCTCGGCCGCCGCCAAGAGCCCCGCCGCCACGGCCCCCAGCGGCACCGCCACCGGCACCATCGGCCACGGCACCCCGCCCGCAGGCGCGAGCGGCACGGGGGACACCTCGACGGCCACCGGCGCGGCCACCGTCTCCCGCACCCCCGGCACCGGGGCCACCCGCGTCGACGGCACCGTCCCGCCCACCGGCACCGCCGGAGCCGGCGACGGCGGCATCGTCCCGCTCTGCACCCGCCCTGACCTCGGCGACGGCACCGCGCAGGTCGGCTCGGCCGACGCGACGGGACGGATCTACGGCTCGTTCACCGTCTACAACGTCTCCGGACACAGCTGCCGCCTCGGCGGGCCGGGCGCGGTCGCCGTCACCGGCGTCAGCAGCGGCGACCGCAACCGCGTCCGGACCGCCGACCACGCCCCGGGCGACGCGGCCGGCGGCCTGACCGCGATGGACGCCGAGCCGCCGGTGCTCGCCCCGCAGGCCGGGTACCGGGTGCCGTTCGCCTGGATCCCC
Organism: Kitasatospora sp. NPDC086791; assembly: GCF_040685975.1. NCBI lineage: Bacteria > Bacillati > Actinomycetota > Actinomycetes > Kitasatosporales > Streptomycetaceae > Kitasatospora > Kitasatospora sp. NPDC086791. Next base: position 20,535 of record NZ_JBFBOC010000040.1, read on the forward strand.
GACCAGAGCTGCACCGGCGGCCCCACCGGCGCGCCGTCCGGCGCCAGCCAGGCCTCCCTGAACTCCAAGACCCCCGCGACCTCGGGCGTTTCGGCGGCCGGCGCCACCGGCGCGCCCAGCGGCAACCCCCAGGCGAGCTCGTCCCCCTCGTCGGTCCCGAGTTCGGCGCCCAGCCCCACCGCCACCCCGACCGGCAACCCCACCACCCCGGCTGCCACCGCCACCATCGCCCACACCCCGGCCCCGGGCAGTCCCACGGCCGCCACCGTGACGCTGCCGGTGGCCTGCGGCGGGACGCTGTACCGGGGTGGGGTGCAGGCGGTGGGGGGTCCGGCGCCGCAGCCGTCGGGTTCGCCGTCGGCGGGGTGAGCGGGTGAGTGGGGTGAGCGGGCCGAGGCGGCAGCTCGGGGCGCTCGGGTGTGGCCGGGCCTTCGGCGGTCGGGCCTCGGTGGTCGGGGCCTGACGGCCGGCCCTGGCGGGCTCGCGGGGCTCGACCGGGCCCTGGGGGCCGGGTGGGTGTGAGGAATGGTTACCGTGGGGGTGTGTACCGGTTCCTCCTGACTCCGCGCTGGCTGGGCGGCACTGCTCTGGCCGTGGCGGCCGTGGCGGTGTGCCTGTGGCTGGGCTCCTGGCAGCTCGGCCGGTTCGAGGACCGGGTGTCCACGCACAACGAGACCAAGCAGGCGGTCACCGCTTCGGGTGACGCCAGGCCGATCGACGCCCTGCTCGACCGGGCGACCCCGCAGGTGACCACGGAGACCGTCGGCAAGTCCGTCACGGTGACCGGCAGCTACGACGCTGAGCACCAGCTCCTCGTCCCCAACCGGGTGGTGGACGGCAAACAGGGCTACTACGTGCTCACCCCGCTGCGCACCGCCGACGGGCACGCCGTCGCCGTGGTGCGCGGCTGGGCGCCCGGGGCGCCGGCCGCGGGGGTTGCCGCGGGAACGCCCGTCGGACCGCCGCCGGACGGGCCGGTGACGGTGACCGGGCGGCTGCAGGCCAACGAGGCCGTGGGCGCCAACGGCGCGGTGGCCGGTGGCCTGCCGGCCGGGCAGCTCGGCATGATCAACCGGGCCTCGCTGCTGAACGTGCTGGAGTACGACGGCTGGTACGACGGCTGGGTGGCCGTCGACGAGGCCCCCGCCGGGCTGACCCCGGTACCGACCGTGCAGCCGCAGGGCGGGGACGGGCTCACCCTGCGCGCGTTCCAGAACCTGGGCTACACCCTGGAGTGGTTCGTCTTCGCGGGCTTCGTCGTCTTCATGTGGTTCCGCCTGGTGCGCCGCGAGGCGGAGGCGGAGCAGGACCGGGCCCTGGGACTGGACCCGGTCCTGGACTGACCGGCCGAGCGGCAGCCGGCGGACCGGCTCGGGGTGCGCCCGGTGCACTCGGTGTTCCCGGCGCTCGCGGTGCTCGCGGGTGCTCGTGGGATCAGCGCTTGGTCGGCAGCGGCGGTACCGGCGTCGGCTTGACCGGTGGCAGGGCCGGAGCCGGCGGTGCTGGGGTCGGCAGGGCCGGGGTCGGCGTCGGGAACGGCGGCTGACCCGGCGGCTGGGCCGGTGCCGTGGATCCGGCGGGTACCGGCGTGGGGTTGCCGGAGCAGTGGCCGCGGCCGCCGCCGGAGTCGTCGTTCGAGCCGTAGTGCTCGATGTGGTGGTGCACGGTGCGCCCGGTTTTGGAGCCCTTGGAGCCCGAGCCGGACGAGCCGGACGACCCCGACGAGCCCGATGAACCCTTCGAGCCCGACGAGCCCTTGGAGCCGCTCGATCCCTTCGAGCCCTTGGCGAGCTGGACCGTGCCGTCCCCGGGGGCCGGCTCGTGCACGACGAACGCCGCCGGCACGACGGAGGCCCCCGGCCCTGCCCCTGCCCCGGCCGCGCTCGCCCCGGGTGCGCTCGCCTTGGTCGCGGTGGCGAGCGGTGTGGCCGGGACGGGGGGCGCGGTGGGCGGAGCGGCAGCCGGCGCGGTGGCCGGAGCGCTGGGCGCGGGCCCGCCGGGCGGAGCGGTCGGCGGGCCGGCCGGAGGCGGGCAGGAGGCGTTGTCGCTGTGCGATCCGGAGCAGCCGGTGAGCACCAGGGCCCCGGCCACCACCGCCCCCGCGAGCATCAGCACACGTCTCACTCCGACTCCCCGTCCGCGTTGTCCGCGGCCGGGGCCAGGTGCCGCCGGACGAAGTCGATCTCCAGCCGGAGCTGCTTGATCCGCTCCTCGACGACCAGCGACCCGTGCCCGGCGTCGTACCGGTACACCTCGTGCGGTTTGCCGAGCTGCTCCAGCCGCTCGACGTAGTTGTCGATCTGCCGGATCGGGCAGCGCGGGTCGTTGACCCCGGCGCTGATGTACACCGGCACCCGCACCCGCTCGACGTAGGTCAGCGGCGAGGAGGCGGTGAAGCGGTCCGGGACCTCCTCCGGGGTGCCACCGAAGAGCGTGCGGTCCAGCGACTTGAGCGCCTCCATCTCGTCGGCGTACGCGGTGTGGTAGTCCGCGACCGGCACGGCGGCGACGCCGACGGCCCAGGCGTCGGGCTGCACGCCGAGGCCGAGCAGGGTCAGGTAGCCGCCCCAGCTGCCGCCGGTGAGCACCAGCCGGCGCGGGTCGGCGAGGCCGCTGCCGACCGCCCACTCCCGGACCGCCGCGATGTCCTCCAGCTCGATCAGGCCGACCCGCTCGTGCAGGGCGTCGGTCCAGGCCTGGCCGTAGCCGGTCGAGCCACGGTAGTTGACCCGGACCACCGCGAAGCCGTGGTCCAGCCAGGCGGCCGGGCCGGCGGCGAAGGAGTCGCTGTCGTGGTGGGTCGGGCCGCCGTGGATCTCGAACACGGTCGGGAGCGGGCCGTCCTCGGGGGTGGTCCCGGCCGGCCGCTGCACGAGGGCGTGCACCCGCCCGCCGGGCCCGTCGACCCAGACGTCCTCGACCGGGACCGAAGCGGGCGGCACCGCGCCGGGCGCCCGCAGCACGACCGACCCGGCGGTGGAGCGGACGGCGGAGGGCTCGGCGGCGGAGGACCACAGGTACTCGACGGTGCCGTCCGGACGGGCGGTGGCGCCGCCGACGGTGCCGCGCGGGGTGTCCAGGCGGGTGAGCCGGCCGTCGGCGAGCGCGTACGAGAACAGCTCGCTGCGCGCCTCGTACTCGTGCTCGACCAGCAGTTCCTCGGCGCCGGGGCGCCACTGCGCGGAGACGTCGCCGGGCAGCTCGCGGCCCTGCTCGTCGCGCAGCGGCAGGGCGGTCTCGGCGCCGGTGGCGACGTCCCAGATCATCGGCTCCCAGCGGCCGGTGCGCTGGTGGGCGACCAGCAGGCGGGTGTCGCCCTCGACGGGGGCGAAGCCGAGGCAGGCGACGCCGCGCGGCTCGTCCCGGCCGGTGACCTCGTCCAGTTCGGCGACGGTCTCGACGGTGGCGGTGGTGGTTCCGTCGGTGCCGGCCTCGGTGAGGCGGACGACCCGGATCGCGGAGTGCATCGCGTCGCCGTGCTCGGTGTGGTCGATCGCGAGCAGCGTGCCGTCGTGGCTGAGGTCGCCGACGCCGCCGTACTCCGCGTGCCGGTAGATCTCGACCGGTTCGGCGTCGCCGGGGCGGCGCAGGTGCAGGGTGGTGCCGTCCTCGTCGGTGGAGCGGCCGACGACCACGGTGCCGTCGCGGCCGAGGGCCAGGCCGGCCGAGTAGGAGGGGGCGAGGCCGGGCACGGCCTCCTCGTCCGGGCCGCCCGCGAACGGCTGACGGCGCCAGACGCCGAACTCGTCGCCGTCGTGGTCGTCGAACCACCAGATCCAGGCGCCGTCGGGGGACAGCTCGGCGTCGGTGGTGCCGTTCGGGCGGTCGGTGACCCGGCGGTGGGCGCCGGTGGTGCGGTCCCAGGCGTAGACCTCGTAGGTGCCGGTCACGTTGGACACGTACAGCGCCCGGTCGGGGGCGTCCTCGGCCCAGTCGGGCAGCGACACCCGTGCTGCCCTGAACCGCTGCTCCCACGCCGGTACGGCGCTCTTCTCCTCGCTCATCCGACCATCCAACCCGATCGGGGGGAGGGAATGGAACGGGCGGGTGGCCCCTGGCCCACCCGCCCGGTGGTCCGGGGGTGTTCACGAAGGGCTCGCGGGGCGCGCGGGGGCGCTTCGCGTACGGCCCTTGCCGGGGTGTGAGCACGGGGTTCGAGCCTGCGGGGTTCCTGCGCGGTGGTGGTGGGTGGCTTCGGTCTGCGAGCTCAGGCGCCCGGCACGCGGTCGAGGAAGCCGTACACCGCGCCGATCCGACCGTCCGCGGTGGCCACCAGCACGTCGAACCCGATCACCACCGGCTCCGCGCCCGCCGCACCCGCTGCGCCCTCCCCGTTCGCCGGGCCCGCCGGGCCGAGGTGCCAGGTGAAGCGGGCGATGTCGTGGTGCGCGTCCACCGCGCCGAGGGTGAACTCCAGCCCCGGGAACTGGGCCTGGGCCGCACCGACCAGCGCGTCGATCGCGTCCCGGCCGACGACCGCCGCCAGCGGGTCGGTGTAGCGGCCGTCCTCGGCCCACGCCTCGTCGACCAGCTTGCGGCGGGCCGCCGGGTCGGTCTCGTTCCACACCGCGAGGTAGCGCTCGGCGAGCTGCTGAAGGGTGGCGGTGGTGATCTCGGTCATCGTCATCTCCCGTGTTCAGGTGTGGTGTTGGCCGGTCGTTCCCGGTGCTCACCACGGTAGGGACTGGCAGGCGGGCGGCGAATCCGTCACGCATGGGCATGCGGGTACGTACGCCCGGGCGGGGTTGCCGATGCCCCGGTGCCCGGCCACCGCCTGGACGCCACCACGGAGGTGCGCCGGTGCGGCGCGGGCCCGATGGGTAGGGTCGGGGCATGCTGTACGGGAGGGAACGCGAACAGGCCGCCTTGGACGGCTTGTTGGGCGCGGCGCGGGCCGGGCGCAGCGGTGTGCTGCTGCTCCACGGCGAGGCCGGCATCGGCAAGACCGCGCTGCTGGACGACGCGGTCGCACGGGCGGGAGAGGCGTTCCGGGTGATCCGGGTGGCGGGCGTCGAGTACGAGGCCGAGCTGCCGTACGCCGGGCTGAGCATGCTGCTCGCACCCGGCCTCGACCGGCTGGACGCCCTGCCCGGGCCGCAGCGACGGGCCCTGGAGGCGGCGTTCGGGCTCGCCGACGACGGGGATTCCCCCGGCGGGTCGGGCGAGTCCCCCGAGCCGACCGGCAGGCCGGCCGACCGACTGCTGGTCGGGCTGGCCACGCTCGCCCTGCTCGCCGAACTCGCCTCCGAGCAGCCCCTGTTGTGCGTACTGGACGACGTGCAGTGGCTGGACCGCGCCTCACTGGACGCGTTGCTGCTGGCCGCCCGGCGGCTCCAGGCCGAAGGGGTGGCCCTGGTGCTGGCCTCCCGTACCGACACCGGAGTCTCCCCGCAGCGCCGACTCGGCCTCCCCGAGCTGGAGGTGACCGCCCTGGCCGCGGCCGACGCCGCCCGGCTGCTGGCCCGGCGGACCGGCCCCGACCTGCCGGTTCCCGTCCGCGACCGGCTGCTCGCCGAGGCCGCCGGCAACCCGCTCGCGCTCACCGAACTCCCCGTCGCCACCGGGCCGCAGGCCCACGCGTCCGGCGGCGGCCTCCCGCTCACCAGCCGACTGCTGATCGCCTTCCACGGCCAGGTCACCGGCCTGCCCGCGGCCACCCAGACGCTGCTTCTGGTCGCCGCCGCCGAGGAGCGCGGTGAACTCGACGTCGTCCTGCCCGCCGCGGCCGCGCTCGGCGTCGCCGCCGAACACCTCACCCCCGCCGAGGAATCCGGCCTGGTGACGGTCACCGCCGACCGCCGGATCGCCTTCCGGCACCCGCTGCTGCGCTCGGCCATCCTCCAACGTGCTCCGCACCAGCAGAAGTTGACGATCCACCGGGCGCTGGCCGGGGCATTGCCGGACGGCGACCGTCGGACCTGGCACCTCGCCCTCGCCGCCACCGCCCCCGACACCGACCTCGCCGACGCACTGGAACGCGCCGCCGTCCGCGCCGAACGCCGCGGTGGCCACGGCGGTGCCGCCGCGTACGAGCGCGCCGCCCGGCTCACCCCCGACCGCGACGGCGCCACCCGTCGGCTCGTCCTGGCCGCCGAAGCCGCCACCGAGGAGGGCGAGTTGGCTCGGGCCGAGGCGCTCGCCGACGAGGCCGCCGGCCGTACCGACAGCGTCCTCGCGCACGCCCTGCTCGACCAGGTCCGGGCCACCGCGCACTTCTGGCGCGGCTCGTACCCGACCGCCTACCGGCTGCTGCTAGACGCCGCCGGCACCGACATCGAGCCCGGGCACGCCGCCCGGATGCTGTTCCAGGCCTTCCACACCGCCTGGTACGCGGGGCAGGAGCCGGTGATCGCCGTCCTCGACCGCCTCGCGGCCCTCGCCCTGCCCGACGACGACCCCCTCGCCCCGCTCGCCCGCCACCTGCCCGCCGCCGTCCTCCCGGCCCTGGGCAGGCCCGCCGCACCGGCGCCGCCCGTCCGGGAAGCCGCCGAGGCCGCCCGCCGGGCCGGCGCCGAGAGCCCGGTCGACCTCGTCCAACTGTGCGGAGCCACCCTGGTCCTCGGCCGCGACGAGGAGACTGCCGAACTCGGCGCCGAACTGATCGCCGAAGCCCGCGCCAAGGGCACCGTCGGGGTGATGCCCACCCTGCAGTTCTTCCTCGCCGAGGCCGAGCTCTTCCACGGCCGCCACCGCGATGCCGAACTCACCGCGACCGAGGCCCTCGGCCTCGCCCGCGACACCGGCCAGCACCAGTGGGTCAGCCAACTCACCGCACTGCTCGCCCACCTGGCCGCACTGGACGGCCGCACCGACCACTGCACCGGACTCGCCGCCACCGCCCTCGCCACCACCGGCCCGCAGACCGCCGCCCCCGCGGCGGGCCTCCCCTGGGCCCAGTGGGCGCTCGCCCTGCTCGACCTCGGCCAGGGCCGCGCCGGCGACGCCGCCGACCGCCTGCACACCCTCACCACCGGCCCCCACCGGCACCACGTCAGCGCCACCCGGGCCGTCCCCGACCTGGTCGAAGCCGCCGTCCGCCTGGGAACCCCCGAACGCGCCGCCGAGCCGTACGAACGCTTCGCCCGCTGGACCGCCGCCGCCGACCGCCCGTGGGCCGAAGCCCTCCGCCTGCGCTGCCAGGCCCTGCTCGGCCCCGACGAACTCGCCGAAGCCGCCTACCGCGCCGCCCTCGACCTGCACCGAACCGGCCACCGCCCCTTCGAACAGGCCCGCACCGCCCTCCTCTACGGCGAGTGGCTGCGCCGCACCCGCCGCCGCACCGACGCCCGCCCCCACCTGCGCGCCGCCCTGGAGACCTTCGACCGCCTCGCCGCCCACCCCTGGGCCGCCCGCGCCCGCACCGAACTCTCCGCCACCGGCACCCCGGCCCCCGCCTCGCCCCTCAAGGGCACCTCGCAGTCCCCCCTCACCCCCCAGGAACTCCAGATCGCCCGCCTGGCCGCCCAGGGCCTCACCAACCGCGACATCGCGGCCCAGCTCTTCCTCAGCCCCCGCACCGTCGCCCACCACCTCTACAAGGCCTACCCGAAGCTCAACATCACCTCCCGCACCGAACTCGCCACGGTCCTCTGAGCTCCACCCGGCCCGGCCCCGCCCCGAGCCGCCGTCACCTCCGGACGATTCCCGCACGGCGGCCCGGCACCCGGCCCCGGAGCAGCCCGTCCGCCACGCCGGGACACGGCCCGGCGGATCACGGCGGCAACACGAAGGCCGCCCACCCACCCGCACCCATCACCCGGCGAGCCGATCCGACTGAGGCCTAGTCACTCAGTCGGTCACACAACAACGACAGAGGCCCTGCCGGATTTCTCCGGCAGGGCCTCTGCACTGGGTCGGGGTGGCGGGATTTGAACCCACGGCCTCTTCGTCCCGAACGAAGCGCGCTACCAAGCTGCGCCACACCCCGGTCTTGCGTTTTGTCGCTCTGTCTCCTTCGCGACGAGTAGAACTCTACCGGACGCTCGCCGAGACACGAAATCCGGTTTCGCGCGGGCGTCCGGTGGCGGTCAGCGGGGGGCCGGGGTGAGGGTGAGGAGGGTGGCTTCGGGGGGGCAGGCGAAGCGGACGGGGGTGTAGCGGTTGGTGCCGCAGCCGGCGGAGACGTGGAGGTGGGAGCGGTGGCCGCCGGCGGTGTGGGTGGAGAGGCCCTTCACGCGGCGGGTGTCGATGTCGCAGTTGGTGACGAGGGCGCCGTAGAAGGGGATGCAGAGCTGGCCGCCGTGGGTGTGGCCGGCCAGGATCAGCGGGTAGCGGTCGGCGGTGAAGGCATCGAGGACGCGCAGGTAGGGCGCGTGGACGACGGCGAGCGAGAGGTCGGCGTCGGGAGAGGGGCCGCCGGAGACCTCGCTGTAGCGGTCGCGGCGGATGTGCGGGTCGTCGAGGCCGGTGAATTCGAGGTCGAGGCCGTTCACGGTGAGGCGGCCGCGGGTGTTGGTGAGGTCGAGCCAGCCGGCCGCGTCGAAGCCGTCGCGGAGCTTCTCCCACGGGTTGTGGACGGCGCCGGTGATGCCGCGGCGGGCGGAGCCGTCGGGGTTGTTCATGCCGTGGATGCCGCTGCGCATGGCCTGGAGGTAGCGCGCCGGGTTCTTGCGGGCCGGGCCGTAGTAGTCGTTGGAGCCGAAGACGTAGACGCCGGGGAACTCCATCAGGGGGCCGAGCGCGTCGAGGGTGGCCGGGACGCCGAGCGGGTCGGAGAGGTTGTCGCCGGTGTTGACCACGAGGTCGGGGCGCAGGCCGGCCAGGCTCTTCAGCCAGCGCTGCTTCTTGCCCTGGCCGCTCACCATGTGGATGTCGGACACCTGCAGGATCCGGAGGGGCCGGGCGCCGCGGGGGAGGACGGGGACCTCGACCCGGCGGAGGCGGAAGGCCCGCACCTCGTACCCGGCGGAGTAGGCGAGGCAGGCGGCGCCGGCGGCGGCGAAGCCGAGGGGAACGGAGTACAGCGGTCGCATCAGCCCATGCTCTCAGACGGTCGATCAGCTGGTTGACGCCCGGCGGGGGCCGAGCCGGGCGCGGAGCCGGACGGCGGGGCGGGGGCGGCCGGGGGTGGTGGGGGCGTTGCGCCGGATTCGCGGCGGGCGCGCAGGGCGCGGACCTTGTGGCGGTTGCCGCAGCGTTCCATCGAGCACCAGCGGCGCCGCCCGGGCCGTGAGGTGTCGACGAAGACCAGCCGGCAGTTGTGCGCGCCGCACTCGCGGATCCGGTCCGCGTGCGGGCCGGTGAGCAGGGCGATGGCGTCCCGGGCGAGGGTGGAGACCAGCTGGGAGCCGTCGGCGGGCAGCGGGGCGGCGGCGGTGCCGTCCGGGGCGATCCGGGGGACCAGCGGGGGGTGCTCGGCGGCGCGGTTGAGGGCGGCGTAGTCCTCGGCCGTGCCCGGGCCGCCGTGGGCGTGGGCGGCGGCGAGGCGCCAGAGCGCGTCGCGAAGGGCGCGGGCGGCGGTGAGGTCGGGGGCGGTGACCCGGACGGCGTCGGCGGGCAGCCGCAGGCGGGACTGCGGGAGCCAGGCGGTGAGGTCCTCGGGCCGGTGCAGCACCTCGTAGCGGGCGTACTCGCCGGGGCCGCCGGTGGTGAGCAGTTCGAGGCAGAGGGCGCCGGGGTCGAAGTGGAAGCGGGCGCCCGCGGGGGTGGTGAGGACCAGCCCGGGCGGGGTGGTGTTCCGGTCGGCTCCGTCGGTCATGGGGTCAGGATAGATGTAACCGGGTCAAGGGGTTACAGGCGCCGGGTTCCGGCCGTCGGGTGACGTCCTCGGAGGGACGGAGGCGGAGACGTCCCCTCCCGGCCGCGACCGACCACCGGCCTGACGTGACGTCACTCGACGGTCGGCCGCCCGTGACACGGCATACTCGTTCACCTGCGCAAGCCCGCAAGCCGCAGTGGATACCCGGTGGAAACCTGGTTGAGACCGCCCACAGCCGAAGGATAAGAAGAGGAAATGACAACGCTCAAGGAGCAGCTGCACGAGGACCTCACGGCTGCCATCAGGGACCGGGACGAGCTTCGGTCGTCCACCATCCGGCTCACGCTGGCCGCCGTCACCAGCGAGGAGGTGGCGGGCAAGCAGAAGCGCGAGCTGTCCGACGCCGAGGTGCTGAAGGTCATCGGCCGCGAGTCGAAGAAGCGCCGGGAGGCCGCCGAGGCCTTCGACGGCGCCGGTCGTACCGACCAGGCCGCCCGCGAGCGGGCCGAGGGCGAGGTGCTGGCGACCTACCTGCCCAAGCAACTCTCCGACGAGGAGCTGACCGCGATCGTGGCGGCCGCCGTCGCCGAGAGCGGCGCGACCGGCCCGCAGGGGATGGGCGCCGTGATGAAGCTGGTGAAGCCGCAGGTGGACGGCCTGGCCGAGGGCGGCCGGGTCGCCGCCGCCGTGAAGGCCGCGCTGTCCTGACCTCGGGCGGCCGCACGGTTCGGGCCCGGATGGCCGCGCCGTCCTGCGCCGGGAACGCCCGGTAACAGGCTCTCCAGGGCCGATGGCCCCGGACGGCCCCGGACGGCTTCCTGTGGCCCCTGACGGCCCTGATGGGCCCCGCGGCCCCGTCGGCCCCCGTCACCCCGGCGCCACCTCGGCGCCACGCCGAAGGGGCGTCCTCCGAATCGGAGGACGCCCCTTCGCCGTGTTCGCCGGGGAGCCGGTCAGCCGGTCAGCCGTTGCCACCGCCGTGCTTGCCGCCGTTGTTCCCGCCGCCGCCGATCACGCCCGGCGGGAAGGTGAACCCGCCGCCGATCATCCCGCCGTTGCCGCCGGGGCCGCCGCCGGCCCCGCCGGGACCGCCGCCCCCGGGGTTGCCGCCGCCCTGGGCCGGCGGGGGGTTGCCCGCCGGGGGCTGGGGGTTCGGGTCGGCCGCGGGCGCGGAGGCGCCGGCCGGCGGGGTGGCCGGCTGCGGGTCCGGGATGTCGACGGTCTGGATCGGCTCCATCGGCGAGCCCTGGAGCGCCTGGTTCATCGCCATCTGCCAGATCGGACCGGGACCGTCGGCGCCGAAGACCTCGTCGAAGTGCTTGCCGCCGATGGTGATGTTCTTCATCTTGACGCCGCCGGCCGGGCCGCCGAGCCAGACCGAGGTGGCCAGCGACGGGGTGTAGCCGCTGAACCAGGCGGCCTTCTTCTCGTCGGTGGTACCGGTCTTGCCGGCGATCTTGCGGCCGCCGTCCAGGCCGAGCGCGGCCGCGGTGCCCTTCTCGGTCACGTTCAGCAGGACGGTGTTGAGCTTGTCCGCGGTGTCCTCGGAGAAGGCCTGGCTGCACTGGGTCTGCGGGACCGGGAGTTCCTTGCCGTCCACCGTGCTGATCTTGTTGATCGCGATCGGGGTGCAGTACTTGCCGCGCGCGGCGAAGGTCGCGTAGACGTTCGCCATGGTCAGCGGGGAGAGCTCCAGGGTGCCCAGGACCATCGAGGGCACCTCGCGGAAGGCGTCGCCCTTCGCGGACTGGGTGATGCCCAGCTTGTTCGCCATCTGCTTCATCGCGCAGAGGCCGACCTGCTGCTCCATCTGCACGAAGTAGGTGTTGACCGAGCGGGCCATGGCCTCCTTCAGCTGGTAGGGGCCGACCTCGCTGTCCTGCTCGTTCTTGACCGTGGCCTTCTGCTCGCCCGGCGCCGCGACGTTCTTCCAGGTGCCCGAGCAGGTGGACATCTGCGGGTACTCGATCTTGTTCTGGGAGGGGAACGCCTGGGTGGGCGGCATGCCCGACTCCAGCGCCGCCGCGGCCAGGATCGGCTTGAACGTCGAACCGGTCTGGAAGCCGTTGCCGCCGCCCATCGCGGCGTCCACGTTGAGGTTGACGACGGTCTGGTTCTTGTTCGGGTCCAGGCCGTACGGGCGGGTCTGGGCCATCGCCACGATCTTGCCGGTGCCCGGCTCCATCATGGTCGCGGCCGCCGACACCTGGTCGGTCACGTTGACCTTCTTGGTGACGGCGTTCTGGGCCGCGGCCTGCTTGTCCGGGTCCAGCGTGGTGTAGATGTTCAGGCCGCCGGTGTCCCAGAGCTTCTTGCGCTCCTCGGCGCTCTTGCCGAACGCCGGGTCCTGCTTGACCACGTGGCGCACGTAGTCGCAGAAGAAGCCCATCCCGGCCTGGGCGGTGATGCAGCCGTTCTGCGGGTCCTTGTACTTCAGACCCAGCGGGGCGGCCTTCGCCTCCTTCGCCTGGTCCGCGGTGATGTGCTTGTTCTCCAGCATCTTGTCGATCACGACGTTGCGGCGCTTGACCGTGTTCTCGGGGTAGCGCACCGGGTCGTAGGACGACGGGTTCTGCACCATGCCGGCCAGGGTGGCGGCCTCGGCGACGGTCAGGTCCTTGTTGCTCTTGCTGAAGTAGCGCTGGGAGGCGGCCTCGACCCCGTAGGCCTGGTGGCCGTAGAAGGTGATGTTGAGGTAGTTGGTGAGGATCTGATCCTTGCTCAGGTCCTCCTCCAGCTTGATCGCGACCTTGAGCTCCTGGATCTTGCGGCCCAGGGTCTTGCGCTGGGCCTCCAGGACGGCGGCCTGGTCGTCGCCGGCCTTCTCCACGTTGACGTTCTTCACGTACTGCTGGGTCAGCGTGGAGGCGCCCTGGGAGGCGGTGCCGCTCTCCGCGTTCTTGCTGACCGCGCGGAGGATGCCCTTGAGGTCGACGGCGCCGTGCTCGTAGAAGCGGGCGTCCTCGATGTCCACCTGGGCGTGCCGCATGAACGGCGACATCTGGTCGGCGGTGAGGACGGTTCGGTCGCGCTCGTAGACCTTGGCGATCAGCCCGCCCTTGGCGTCGAAGATCTGCGTCGCCTGGGTGAGCGCCGGGGTCTTGAAGTCGTCGGGGACGTTGTCGAAGCTCTCCGCCGTGTCCTTGGCGGTCAGCCCGATGGCGCCGACGGCCGGCAGGGCGAGCCCCGCCAGCAGGACTCCGGAGAGCACGCTGACGCCCAGGAACTTCACGCCGTTGCCGGCGTGCTCCAACGGGGATCCCGCGGTCCGGCCGCGCGGAGCTCCGGCGTTGCCTGGGGGCTGGGGTGCCTGGGGGCGCTTCGGTGCCATGAGGAGAACCCTACGTCGCGGATTCCCGTACACGGGGGCAGGTGTTCGCCTAGGCTTGTCACAAGCTTGGCACAGCTTCGGTGCGTCAACATCGTTCACTCTTGTGAGTGCGGAGGGTTGCCCGGATTGCCCAGGGATGGCCGGGTTTTGAGGCAGCTGTGGGCTGCTGTACCCGCGTGAACCGTTGCGCTCCGTGATGGCTCCTGTGGCGAGAGTGGGGGCTCCGCCGTTGGCAAGGCGCACGACCTGCGATCACTCCAACGAGTGAGCTGACCGATACCCATAGTCCAATCGGGTCATTCGAGATTGAGCCCGAAGGGGCTGTTGCAAGCTGTCGTTCTTCCGTAACGTCCTCAACTGGCAACGGTGAACTCGCCGTTGCCGCCGTGGGGGAGCCTCGATATCGGGAGAGGACGGCGCCGGGATGGGCTGGGTTGACGACTGGAGTGCGCAGGCCGCCTGCCGCACGAGTGATCCGGACGAACTGTTCGTCCAGGGGGCGGCGCAGAACCGCGCGAAGGCGGTGTGCAGCGGCTGCCCCGTGCGGACGGAGTGCCTCGCGGACGCCCTGGACAACCGGGTGGAGTTCGGGGTCTGGGGCGGGATGACGGAGCGCGAGCGCCGGGCGCTGCTGCGCCGCCGCCCGACGGTCATCTCGTGGCGGCGGCTGCTGGAGACGGCCCGCACCGAGTACGAGGAGTCCCTCGCGACCGGTGTGATACTGACGGACTACGCACAGGCGGGCTGAGCAGGGCCGCACCGGCCGAACCGGGGGGTCCGGGCCGGTGGCACCGGGCGGGCGGACACGCCGCACCGCCCGTGCCGTCCCATTGCCGTCTACCGCTGTCGCGCCGCCGTGCCACCGCCGTCCCGCGCGGCGCCGCCCGGAGCCGTGCCGCCCGGAGCCGTGCCGCTGAGCCGGTCCCCGATGGCCCGCAGGCCCTCCAGGTCGTGCACGTCGCCCGGCAGCGCCGGGACCTCCACGATCGGCACGTCCGGGTAGACCGAGACGAAGCGGTCGCGGGTGCGGCGCTCCCGCACCATGATCTGCATCCGCTCGGCGTGCAGCCTCAGCAGCCCGGCCGCGAGCAGCTCCGCCTCCGGCGAGGAGTGCTCCGAGCCGTTCTCCTCCAGCGCCTCGGCCGCCGCCAGCGCCCGCTCCGCGGTCAGTTGCGGGGCACCCGTGCCGTGCACCCGGTTGAGCACCAGCCCGGCCAGCGGCATCCGGTCCGCGGCGAGCCGGTCCACGAAGTACGCCGCCTCGCGCAGCGCGTCCCGCTCCGGCGCGGCCACCACCAGGAACGCCGTGCCCGGCGCCTTGAGCAGCTGGTACGTGCGGTCGGCGCGCTCGCGGAAGCCGCCGAACATCGAGTCCATCGCGCTGACGAAGGTCTGCACGTCGGTGAGCAGCTGGGCCCCGAAGATCTTGCCCAGGGTGCCGGTGAGCAGGCCCATCCCGGCGTTCAGGAACCGCATCGCGCTGCGCCCGCCGACCTTGGCCGGGGCGGTCAGGATCCGGATCACCCGGCCGTCCAGGAAGGACCCGAGCCGGTTGGGCGCGTCCAGGAAGTCCAGCGCCGAGCGGGACGGCGGGGTGTCCACGACGATCAGGTCCCACTCCTCGGCGTCCCGCAGCTGCCCGAGCTTCTCCATCGCCATGTACTCCTGCGTGCCCGCGAAGCCGGCCGACAGGGACTGGTAGAACGGGTTCTCCAGGATCGCCCGGGCCCGTTCGGGTTCCGCGTGGGCCAGCACGACCTCGTCGAAGGTTCGCTTCATGTCCAGCATCATGGCCTGGAGCTCCCCCTCCCGCGGCCCGTCGCCGTCCTGGTCCGGGTCGCGGAGCGGCGCCCCGGCCATCCCGACGACGCCCTTGACCACCCGGGGGGTGTTGTCGAGCTCGGTCAGGCCCATCGACTGGGCGAGCCGGCGGGCCGGGTCGATGGTCAGCACCACGACCTTGCGGCCGCGTTCGGCGGCCCGCAGGCCGATCGCCGCGGCGGTGGTGGTCTTGCCGACGCCGCCGGAGCCGCAGCAGACGACGATCCTGGTCCCCGGATCGTCGATCAGCTCGTCCACCGCGAGCCGCTTCCCGGTGCTCCGCACCCCGTTCGAGGTCATGCCGCCCCCTGCCGCTTCAGTTCGCCCGCCAGCCGGTAGAGCCCGCCGAGGTCCACGCCCTCGCCCAGCAGCGGCAGTTCGTACGTCGGGATCCGCAGCTGCTGCAGGTCGGCGCGCTGCGCGCGCTCCAGCTCGACCCGCTCGGCGTGCTCCCTGGCCTGCTCCAGCAGCGGGTCGATCAGCGGTTCCACCGCGGCCCGGACCGTCTCCGGCTTGCGCGAGCGGCCGCCGAGCCCGGCCTCCCCGAGCGCCAGGGCGACGTCCTCGCGGTGGTCCCCGTCCACGGCGGACACCGCCGCCGCGTCGAGCACCGGCGGCCGGACCAGGTTGACCAGCACCCCGCCCACCGGGAGCTTCGCCGCGTGCAGCTCCTCGATGCCGTCGACCGTCTCCTGCACCGGCATCTCCTCCAGCAGGGTGACCAGGTGCACCGCGGTCTCCGGGGACTTCAGCACCCGCATCACGGCCTGCGCCTGAGTGTGTATCGGGCCGATCCGGGCCAGCCCGGCGACCTCGGCGTTGACGTTCAGGAAGCGGGTCAGCCGCCCGGTCGGCGGGGCGTCCATCACCACCGCGTCGTAGCGGCGCCGCCCGTCCGGGTCCTTGCGCCGGGTCGCCTCGCAGGCCTTGCCGGTGAGCAGGACGTCCCGGACGCCGGGCGCGATGGTGGTCGCGAAGTCGACGAAGCCGACCTTCTGCAGCGCCTTGCCGGCCCGGCCCAGCTTGTAGAACATCTCCAGGTACTCCAGCAGCGCCTGCTCGGGGTCGATCGCCAGCGCGAAGACCTCGCCGGGCTGGGCCCCGCCCGCGGGCGCCTCCCCGGCGGGCAGCCCCAGCTGCCGGCGGGAGACCGAGGCGATCCGGCGCTCCTCGTACGGCAGCGCGGCGATGCCGAACAGCTCGGCGATGCCCTGCCGGCCCTCCACCTCGATCAGCAGCACCCGGCCGCCTTCCGCGGCGAGCGCGAGGGCCAGCGCGGCGGCCAGCGTGGTCTTCCCGGTGCCGCCCTTGCCGCTGACCACGTGCAGCCGGACGCCCTCCCAGTCGGGATCGCGCCGGTCCGCCTGGCCGGGGGTGCGTGCCACGCTCCGTCTCCGTCCGTCTCCGTCCTACGGGCGTCCCCTCCTGGCGAGGGTGCCCCTCACCAGGGTGCCCTCTCGCGAGGGTAACCAGGGACCGCGCCGGATGCCCGGAGCACCGGGGGTTGCCAGGCCTGATCATGCCCTCTTTGTGCTCCACCTCACACGTCGCCCGCCGCGCGGCGCCGATCGCCGCGACGGCTCGTCTAGAGTCTGGCCATGACCAAGTGGGAATACATGACGGCGCCCCTGCTCGTGCACGCCACCAAGCAGATCCTGGACAACTTCGGCGAGGACGGCTGGGAGCTCGTCCAGGTCGTGCCCGGCCCGAACCCGGAGCAGCTGGTGGCCTACTTCAAGCGGGAGAAGAACGCATGAGCGCCGTCGAGTCGAAGCTCGCCGAGCTGGGCCTGACCCTGCCGCCGGTGGCCGCCCCGGTCGCCGCGTACGTGCCGGCCCTGCAGACCGGCGAGTTCGTGTTCACCTCCGGCCAGCTCCCGGTGGTCGGCGGCAAGCTGCCGAGCACCGGCAAGGTCGGCGCCGAGGTGTCCCCGGAGGAGGCCAAGGAGCTCGCGCAGATCTGCGCGCTGAACGCCCTGGCCGCCGTGAAGTCGGTGATCGGCGACCTCGACCGGATCGAGCGGGTCGTCAAGGTCGTCGGCTTCGTCGCCTCCGCCCCCGACTTCACCGGCCAGCCGGGCGTCGTCAACGGCGCCAGCGAGCTGCTCGGCAAGGTGCTCGGCGCCGCGGGCGTGCACGCCCGCAGCGCGGTCGGCGTCGCGGTGCTGCCGCTGGACGCCCCGGTCGAGATCGAGATCCAGGTGCGCGTCAAGACCGTCTGAGTCCGGTCATCGGGGCGGGGTCGGCTCTGGCCGACCCCGCCTTCGTGCGCTTAGCATCCGGGCATGGACCATCGAGCAACGACGCTCCCGATGCCGCCCGGTTGGCCTGCCCGGATCCGGGCGGTCGACTCCGGCGAGCTGACCCCGCCGGTGCCCAGGCCCGCCGCCACCGTCGTGCTGCTGCGCGACGCCGCCGCCGGGCCGGAGGCCTACCTGCTGCGCAGGCGCACCTCGATGGCCTTCGCGGCCGGGATGTACGCCTACCCGGGCGGCGGGGTGGACCCGCGGGACGCCGAGGTCGAGCCGGGCTGGGCCGGGCCCTCGCCCGCGGAGTGGGCGGGTCGGCTCGGGGTGGACGAGCGGACGGCCCGGGCGGTGGTCTGTGCGGCGGTCCGCGAGACCTTCGAGGAGGCCGGCGTGCTGCTGGCCGGCCCGGACGCGCGGAGCGTCGCCGCGCCGCGCGACTGGTCCGCCGAGCGGGCCGCGCTGGAGGCGCACGAGCTGTCCTTCGCCGAGTTCCTCCGCGACCACGGGCTGGTGCTGCGCAGCGACCTGCTGGGTGGCTGGGCCCGCTGGATCACCCCGGAGTTCGAGGAGCGCCGCTACGACACCTGGTTCTTCGTGGCGGCCCTGCCGGCCGGCCAGCGGGCGGCCCTGGAGGTCGGCGAGGCCGACCGGGTCGCCTGGCTGAGCCCGGCCGAGGCGGTGCTCGGCTACCGGGAGGGCCGGTTCGGGATGCTGCCGCCGACCGTGACGGTGCTGCGCGAGCTGTCGCCGGTACGCACCGCCGCCGAGGCGCTGGCCGTGGCCGCCGGCCGTGCGCTGGAGCCCGTCCTGGGCCGGGCCGAGGTCCGCGGGGACCGCGTGACGGTCCGCTGGCCCGGGTACGACGAGCTGACCATCGACGGGGAGTTCCCCGAAGGTCCCTGAGCCGTCCGCCGGAGCCGCTGTCCGCCGACCGGCCGCCGACCGACCGGCCGCCGACCGACCGGCCGCCGACCGACCGGCCGCCGACCGACCGGCCGCCGACCGACCGGCCGCCGACCGACCGGCCGCCGACCGACCGGCCGCCTGCCGACCGGCTGTTTGCCGACCGTCCGTCGGACCATCCGCCGGACCACCCGTAAGAAGACCCGCACCACCGCAGAGAAAGGACCGACGCCCGATGACCCACGACGAGGTGGCTCGCCGGACGGCACCCGAGATGCCCGCCCGCAGTCTGACCCCCCGCACCCCGGCCTGTACCGGCCAGGTCCCGTTCGCCGAGGTGACGCAGCGCGCCCTCGTCCGGGCGCTGCCGCTGCGGGCCCTCCATCGCGACATCGAGGGCGGCCGGTGAGCGGACTCCTGCCGGGTGACCCCGCCGCCGTCGTCGGCGGCGAGGCCACCCCCCGGGCGCTGTGCGTGCTGGCGCCCAACCCGTCGCCGATGACGCTGGACGGCACCAACACCTGGCTGCTCTCCGAGCCCGGTTCGGACCTCGCCGTGGTGATCGACCCGGGCCCGCTGCACGAGGGGCACCTGCGCCGGGTGATCGACCTCGCCGAGGAGCGGGGCAAGCGGATCGCGCTGACCCTGCTCACCCACGGGCACGCCGACCACTCCGAGGGCGCGGCCCGCTTCGCCGAGCTCACCGGTACCGAGGTGCGGGCCCTGGACCCGGCGCACCGGCTGGGCTCCGAGGGCCTGGTGGTCGGTCAGCGCCTGGACGTCGGCGGCCTGGACCTGCGGGTGGTGGGCACCCCCGGCCACACCTCGGACTCGCTGACCTTCCACCTGCCGGACGACGGCGCGATCCTCACCGGGGACACCGTGCTCGGCCGCGGCACCACGATGGTCGCCCACCCCGACGGGCGGCTCGGGGACTACCTGGACTCGCTGCGCCGGCTGCACACCATGGCCTCCCACCATGGCGTGCGGACCGTGCTGCCCGGCCACGGCCCGGTGCTGGCGGACGCGCTCGGCGCCGTCGACTACTACCTGGCGCACCGGGCCACCCGGCTCGCGCAGGTGGAGACCGCGGTCGAGGCGGGCCTCCGGACGGCTCCCGAGGTGGTGGCGCGGGTCTACGCCGACGTGGACCGGGCGCTCTGGCCGGCCGCGGAGCTCTCCGTCCGGGCCCAGCTGGACTACCTGGAGGAGCACGGGCTGATCCCGGAACGGGGCTGACGGCGTCCGGCCGACGCGCGCCCGACCAGGCTTCCGGGGTGCCCCGGTGCCCGACCCCGCGGCCCGACCGTCCGAACGCCGAAGGGCCCGTCCGTCCGGACGGGCCCTTCGCGGTGCGCTGAGCGGAGCGTCAGCGCGAGCGGCGGGACAGCCGCTCGACGTCCAGCAGGACCACCGCGCGCGCCTCCAGCTTCAGCCAGCCGCGGCCGGCGAAGTCGGCGAGCGCCTTGTTGACCGTCTCGCGGGAGGCGCCGACCAGCTGGGCCAGCTCCTCCTGGGTGAGGTCGTGGGCGACGTGGATGCCCTCCTCGGACTGCACGCCGAAGCGGCGGGAGAGGTCCAGCAGGGCCTTCGCGACGCGGCCGGGCACGTCGGAGAAGACCAGGTCGGACATCACGTCGTTGGTCCGGCGCAGTCGGCGGGCGATGGCCCGCAGCAGCGCGATGGAGACCTCGGGGCGGGCGTGCAGCCAGGGCTGCAGGTCGCCGTGGCCCAGGCCCAGCAGCTTGACCTCGGTCAGCGCGCTGGCGGTCGCGGTGCGCGGGCCCGGGTCGAACAGCGACAGTTCGCCGATCATCTCGCTGGGGCCGAGGACGGCGAGCATGTTCTCGCGGCCGTCCGGCGAGGCGCGGTGCAGCTTGACCTTGCCCTCCGCGACGACGTACAGCCGGTCGCCCGGGTCGCCCTCGTGGAACAGCGACTCCCCACGGGCGAGGGTGACCTCGGTCATGGAAGCGCGCAGCTCGCCGGCCTGTTCGTCGTCGAGTGCCGCGAAGAGTGCGGCGCGCCGCAGAACGTCGTCCACGTGCTTCCTCCTTCTCGGCCGTGCGGCGGGTGGGCCGTCCGGCGCAAGTTCCGTTCAGTGTTCTGCGTCACCAAGCATGGCGCATGTCGCTCCGATCATATGAGGAGGGGGTGTGCCGAGGTGCGCCGTGCGGGGCCATTCGTACCGGCGGGTCATCGGCCGGGACGGGCGACGGGAGGCCCCGGAGCCGCGCTAGCCGAAGGCCGGTCCGCCCCGGTCGAACAGCGAATCGCCGACCGCCGTGCGGGCGTGCAGGACGGTGTGGCCCGCGCGGTGGGCGCTGGTCAGGCCCGCCGTGCGCAGCGCGGTGAGGTGCTGCGAGGCGCCCGCCGGGGACAGTCCGGTGCGGTGGGCCAGCTCGGTGGTCGAGGCCGGGGAGTCCAGCTCGGCCAGCAGCCGGGCGCGGGAGCGGCCGAGGACGCCGGCCAGCGCGTCGGTGCGGGCCGCCGCGTCCGGCCGGCGCTCCCACAGGGTGGCCGTGCCGCGGGCCGGGTAGATCAGCTGTGGCGGGTCGGGCGGCAGCACCCGGGTGAGCACCCGGGGCCAGGCGAAGGCCGAGGGCAGGAGCAGCAGCCCGGCCCCGGCGGTCAGCCGGGCGACCGCGCAGTGCCGCTGTTCCAGCAGCAGCGCGGTGCCGTCCCAGCGGACGGTGTCGTGCAGCTCGCCCAGCATCCGCGCGGTGCCGTGCTCGGCGGCCTGCCGGGAGCGGTGGAAGACGTCCGCCGTGAGCAGGGCCCGGATCCGGGCCCAGTACGGGGCGAGCGCCAGTTCCCAGTACGCCGCGAGGTCGGCGGCCAGCCGGGGCAGCTGCCCGGCCGGGTCGCGGTGCAGCGGTGCGAGGACGGCCGGCAGCCGGCCGCCGGCCTCGGCGGCCAGGATGTCGAGGTCGGCCCGGACCTGTTCGGTGCCGGTGGCGGTGATCGCGGCCAGCTCCTCGGTGAGCGTCGGGGAGAAGCCAGCCGGGGCGGGGTCGAGGAAGTCCGGCAGGTGGCCGGTGGGCGGTACCAGCGCGGTCAGCCGTTCCAGGGCGGGCCCGGCGGCGGCCAGCCGCCCGCGGACCTCCCCGGCCCAGCGGCGGTGCAGCGCCGGGACGGGGGAGCCGGCGAGGGCGCGCAGGCTGGTCACCACCTCCTGCATCGGGGAGACGGCGAACCGGGTCAGCGCCAAGTCCTGGGCGGAGAAGTGCAGTTCGGTTCGCAAGCGGGCCCCCTCCGCGGAAGATTCAGTCCCAGCTTAATCACTGGTCCGGGCGGGTGCGCCGGGCGCAGGATGCCTCCGTCCCCACCGATCCGTACGAAAGCCGGTGACACCCATGTCCACCACCCCCGAGTCCCGCGAGCGGGCGCTGCGACTGCGCGCACTGGTCGCGGACGGCGCGCTCGTGCTGCCCAACGCCTGGGACGCGGGCAGCGCGGCCGTGATCGCCTCGGCCGGCGCCCGAGCGGTCGCCACCACCAGCGGCGGCGTCTCCTGGTCGCTCGGGCACGGCGACGGCCAGCGGCTCGACCGGGCGGCGGCGGTCGAGGCGGCCCGCCGGATCGTCGCGGCGGTGGACCTGCCGGTCACCGTCGACGCCGAGGGCGGATACGGGCCGCTGCCCGCCGACGTGGCGGAGACCGTGACCGCCCTGGTCGGCGTGGGCGCGGTCGGCGTCAACCTGGAGGACTCGACGGCCGTCGGCGGCCCGCTCTTCCCGGTCGCCGCGCAGGCCGAGCGGCTGCGCGCGGCCCGTACGGCGGCGGCCGCGGCCGGGCTGCCCGAGCTGGTGGTCAACGCCCGCACCGACGTCTTCCTGTTCGGGCTGGGCGGGCTCGACGACGTGCTGGCCCGGGCCGAGGCCTACGCCGGGGCGGGCGCCGACGGCCTCTTCGTCCCCGGGCTGCTGGACCTCGACGTCCTCACCGAGCTGTGCGAGCGCTCGGCGCTGCCGGTGAACGCGATGGCCGTCCCGGGCGGGCCGACCGTCGCCGAACTCGCCGCCACGGGGGTGCGGCGGATCAGCCTCGGCACCGGCCTCGCCCAGCTCGCGTACACCGCGGCCCGCCGCGCCGCCGCCGAACTGCTCGGCGCCGGGACGCTGACGGAACTCGACGGGGCGCTCGGCTTCGGGGAGCTGGACGGGCTCTACCGGGGCTGACGGCCACGCCGGGGGGGGGGCGGCCTTCAGCCGTCGGCCACCACCGGGGTGCCGGCGCCGGGGGCTCAGGCGCCGGGGGGTCAGGCGACGAACGTCACCAGCTCCGGCACCAGCACCTCGGCCGCCACCTCGTGGGTCTGGCCGGCCAGCGTCCGGTACCCGGCGCCCGGCACGGCCGCGGCCACCGCGGCGGACGGGGCCCGCAGCAGCTCCGGGCTGGCGCCGCCGTCCAGCACCAGGGTCGGCACGGCGATCCGGGCCAGGAGGTCGACCGGGACGGTCGCGCCGGTCCGCGCCCCGAGCGCCGCCGCGTCGTAGGCCAGGGTCGGCGCGACCGCCTCGAACAGCGGCCACACCGGCGCGGCGCGCATCCCGTCCACCATCTCCGCGGGCATCCCGACGAAGGTCATGAAGGCCGCGACGGCGTCCCCGCGCCGCCCCTCGGCGAGTGCCGCCTCCAGCTCGGTCACGTACCCGACGAAGCGGGCGCTCTGCCCGGCCTCGGTGCTGAACGGCGGCTCGTAGACGGCCAGTCGGGCCATGGGGACGCCCGCCGCGGCGGCCCGCAACGCGAGCGCGGCACCCGAGGAGATGCCGAACACGGCCGCCGAACCGCCGGCCGCCGTGACCACGGCGGCCAGGTCCTCGACCTCGCGCTCCACGGCGAACGGCGCGGTGTCCCCGCTGCCCCCGCGACCGCGCCGGTCGTAGGCCCACACGGTGTGGCGGGCCGAGAGCCGCTCGGCGACCGCGACGCCCGGGTCGAAGGCGCGGTGGGTGATCGCCCCGTCCACCAGGACGACGGCCGGCCCGGACCCGGTGACGGTGCAGGTGAGGAGGGTGCCATCGGCGGAGACCACGGTGCTCATGGGGTGTTCCTTCGGTCCGTCGTTCGAGTCGGTCACAGAGATAGACCGGACTTCACCGCAGAACTCATCGCTCCCGCCGAAACTTCTTCCAGCCGCTCGACCCCGGCGCTCGACCCCGGCGCTCGACCCGAGCCCCTGCTCATGGCCTCGGCCGGCCGGACCCCGACCACCCGCACCCCCTACCAGGCGACCGCCGCACGGAGGCCCCCATCGGACAACACGCCCTGGCCCAAGCCCCTTTCCGTGCTTGATCGCTCCCACCCCGCCCGCCGGTCGGCGTAGCCTTCGTGCATGGCAGAGAGCAAGGTCCGGAACGCGGCGGCGCCGAAGGCCGAGCCGGCGGTGACGAAGGCGGCGAAGAAGCCCGCCGTGAAGCCGAGGAAGCCCGAGTCGCACCTGGCGATGGTGCGGCGGGCCCGGCGGATCAACCGCGAGTTGGCGGAGCTGTACCCGTACGCGCATCCGGAGCTGGACTTCGAGAACCCCTTCCAACTGCTGGTGGCCACCGTGCTGTCGGCGCAGACCACCGACCTGCGGGTGAACCAGACCACCCCCGCGCTGTTCGCGAAGTACCCGACGCCGGAGGACATGGCGGCGGCGAACCCGGAGGAGCTGGAGGAGGTCATCCGCCCGACCGGCTTCTTCCGGAACAAGGCGAAGTCGCTGATCGGCCTCTCGATCGCGCTGCGCGACGAGTTCGGCGGTGAGGTCCCGGGCCGCCTGGCCGATCTGGTGACCCTGCCGGGCGTCGGCCGCAAGACCGCCAACGTCGTGCTGGGCAATGCCTTCGGAGTCCCCGGGATCACCGTGGACACCCACTTCGGCCGTCTGGCCCGGCGGTTCGGCTGGACCGCCGAGGAGGACCCGGTGAAGGTCGAGGCGGCCGTCGCCGAGATCTTCCCGAAGTCGGAGTGGACGATGCTCTCGCACCGCGTGGTCTTCCACGGCCGCCGGATCTGCCACTCCCGGAACCCGGCCTGCGGCGCCTGCCCGATCGCGCCGCTCTGCCCCGCGTACGGCGAGGGTGTGACCGACCCGGAGAAGGCGCGCAAGCTGCTCAAGTACGAGATGGGCGGGCAGCCCGGGCAACGGCTGAGGCCCCCGGCGGACTTCCCCGGCGAGGCGGCCGCCCGGGCCGACGCCGCCGCGCACCGCGGGCAGGTCGCGGACCTGGCGGTGGCGCAATGATCGTTCGCGGAATCGAGCGGGACGACCTGCCGACGTGGCTGGAGCCGGTCCGGGAGGCGGCCGAGCGGGTGCTGCCGGAGCAGCTGAGCCGCTTCCTGCCGCCGGTCGAGGGCGGCCGGGCGGCGGCCGTGCTGATCTTGTTCGGCGAGGGCCCGGAGGGGCCGGACCTGCTGCTGATCGAGCGGGCCCGCTCGCTGCGCTCGCACGCCGGCCAGCCGTCCTTCCCGGGCGGTGCGCTGGACCCGGAGGACGGCGACCCGGAGGGCCCGGGCCCGATCGCGGCGGCGCTGCGCGAGGCCTGGGAGGAGACCGGGCTGGACCCGGCCGGGGTGCAGGTGTTCGCGGCGCTGCCTCGGCTGTACATCCCGGTGAGCAGCTTCGTGGTGACGCCGGTGCTCGGCTGGTGGCGCGAGGAGTCGCCGGTGCACCCGGTGGACCGGGGCGAGACCGGCGCGGTGTTCCGGGTCTCGATCGCCGACCTGGCCGATCCGGCGAACCGGGTGCGGCTGCGGCACCCGTCCGGGCACATCGGCCCGGCCTTCGCGGTCGCCGGACGGCTGGTCTGGGGCTTCACCGCCGGGGTGATCGACCGGGTGCTGCACCACAGCGGACTGGAGCTGCCCTGGGACCCGTCCCGGGTCGTCGCGCTCTCGGACGACGCGCTGGCGCTGGTCCAGGGAGACCTCGAACACTCCCGCGCGCTGCCGGGCGGCGACGCCGGAGCCTCGTGACCGGCCGTCGGCACGACCGGCCGCCGGACCGTGGGAGGGTGTCGGAGTGAACGTGCTGGATGTGCTGCTGATCGCCGCTGCCGTGGGCTTCGCCGTGTCGGGCTACCGGCAGGGCTTCGTGGTCGGTGTCCTGTCGCTGGTCGGCTTCCTCGGCGGCGGCCTGCTGGCGGTCGAGCTGCTTCCGCTGCTGCTCGACCACCTGAGCCCCGGCACCACGGCCTCGGTGGTGGCCGTCGTGGTGGTGATCGTCTTCGCCGCGATCGGCCAGGCGGTCACCGCGCACTTCGGCTGGAAGCTGCGCGGCCACATCGACCGCCGTCCGGCCCGGGTGCTGGACGCGGCCGGCGGCGCGGTGGTGAACGTGGTCTCGATGCTGCTGGTGGCCTGGCTGATCGGCTCGGCGCTGGCCGGGGCCTCGCTGCCGACGGTCTCCAAGCAGGTCCGTTCCTCGGCGGTCCTCGGCGGGGTACAGAACGCGCTGCCCGCCGACGCACCGAACTGGTTCTCGGACTTCTCCAAGGTGCTCGCCCGCAACGGTTTCCCGCAGGTCTTCAACCCCTTCGAGCACGAGCCGATCACCCAGGTCGACACCCCGGACCCGGCGCTGGCCGCCAGCCCGGCGGTCGCGCGGGCCAGGCAGAGCCTGGTCAAGGTGGTCGGCACGGCGACCTCCTGCGGCAAGACCCTGGAGGGCAGCGGCTTCGTCTTCGCCCCGCACCGGGTGATGACCAACGCCCACGTGGTGGGCGGGGTCAACGAGCCGACCGTGCAGATCGGCGGCGTCGGGCAGCTGTACGACGCGACGGTGGTCCGCTACGACTGGCAGCGCGACATCGCGGTCCTGGACGTGCCCAAGCTGAACGCGCCGGCGCTGAACTTCGCGGGCGAGGCGAAGACCAACGACAGCGCGATCGTGGCCGGCTTCCCGGAGAACGGCGCCTTCAACGTCCAGCCGGCCCGCATCCGCGGCCGGATCCAGGCCAACGGCCCGGACATCTACCACCGCGGCCAGGTGGTGCGCGACGTCTACTCGGTGCGCTCGGTGGTCCGCCAGGGCAACAGCGGCGGGCCGCTGCTCACCCCGGACGGCCAGGTGTACGGCGTGGTGTTCGCCAAGTCCCTGGACAGCGCCGACACCGGCTACGTGCTGACCGCGGCCGAGGTGCGCGAGGACGCCCAGCAGGGCGGCGCCGCGACCACCCGGGTGGACACCCAGGGCTGCGCGCTCTGACGGGGACGCCCCGACCGGCGGGGCGCGGGCCTGGTAGGGCTGGGGGCCGGTAGGTCCGGCGGGCTCGGTGCTCGGTGCTCGGCAGGTGCGGCGGGTCCCGGGGCCGGTAGGTTCGGCGGGCCCGGCATCCGGTGGTGCGGCGGGCCCGGCATCCGGTGGTGCGGCGGGCCCGGCATCCGGTGGTGCGGCGGGCCCGGCCCGGGTGCGTCGGACCGGGACGCGCCGGGCCGGGCCGTCCGAGATCCGTCGTGCCGTCAGTCCGCCCTGGTAGCCTCGGCCGCGCTCACCCGTTCGGCTCAACCGGGCGCCGTCCCGGCGTGGGCCCGACGGGAGGTCGTGGCAGTCCGATGATGGGTCATTCGCACGCGGTGAGCGGGGCGATGCTGTACGCGGCATCGGCTCCCTTCCTGCCCCCGCTGCTGCTGCACACCACGCTGCAGCCGGCGGACATACTGATGGGCACGGTGCTGTGCGCGGGTGCGGCCCTGCTGCCGGACCTCGACCACCACGACGGCTCGATCGCCAACTTCCTCGGCCCGGTCTCCAAGGCGCTCTGCCGCTTCGTGGCCTGGGCCTCCGGCGGGCACCGGCACGCCACCCACTCGCTGCTGTTCGTCGGGCTGATGGGCGGCGGCACCTGGGCCGGGGTCACCTTCCTGGGCCGCAACTTCACGCTCGCGCTGACGTTCTTCCTGCTGGCGCTCGCGATCAGGGCGCTGCGGCTCTGCCCGCCGGGCGACGGTCCGCAGACCTGGATCACCATCATCGGGCTGTCCGCGCTGGGCACCTTCGGGATGAACACCTGGATGCCCAACTCGCCCGGCTGGCTGCCGTACGCGGTGGCGCTGGGCACGCTGGCGCACCTGCTGGGGGACTGCCTGACCAAGAAGGGCGCGCCGCTGCTCTGGCCGCACAAGGAGCGCTACGAGGTCGTGCTGATCAAGCGCAGCGGCAACGACGTCGAGACCAAGGTGCTGGTGCCGATCATGTCGGTGGCGACCTTCGTCCTGCTCTGGTTCACCGCGCTGTCGCCGATCACGAACTGAGCGGCGCGCCGCTGCGGCTGCGCGTCGCGGCGGTGCACTGCGGTGGCACGCTCCGGCGGAGCACGCCACCGGACTCACGCGGCGCGAGGCCTCAGGTCTCGCGCCGCAGTCGTGCGCCGACCCAGCGGGCGCGTCGGCCGAGGATGCGCGGGATGCCGAGCTGCCGTCGCTCCGCGCGCAGACGGCCGTCGAGGCCGTCGAAACCGTCGAAGCCGAGGTCGTCCGCCCGGTCGGGGCGGTGGGCGGAACGCTGCGGGCTCTTCTGGCGTCGGCCGTGCGGGGCGGCGCCGCGATCGGGCATCCAACTCATACCGGAATGGATGCCCCTGGGCCGGTGGAGGTAATCGCCCGGGGTGTGCCGAAATTGGCCTATGCGCTTGTCATATGAGCGAAGTGTCAAGGGAGTTGGGCCCAAGGACTCTTCCGTGACATGACACGCTCGGCCCCTCCGGGCCCGGGGCCTCCTCGGGGACCACCAGGTGTCACTCCTTGTGACGTCCGACCCAGTCCAGCAGCTCGGCGGTGAACTCCTCCGGCGCCTCCTCGTGCGGGAAGTGCCCGACCCCCGGCAGCAGCCGCCAGCGGTACGGCGCCGCCACGTACTCGCCGCCGCCGAGCGCCGTGTGCGACAGCAGCACCGGGTCCGCCGCGCCCTGGACGTGCAGGGTCGGCGCGGTGATCGGCTTCTTCATCCGCCGGGCGAACTGGATGCCGTCCGGCCGCGCCAGCGACCGCAGCAGCCAGCGGTACGGCTCGATCGAGCAGTGCGCGGTGCTGGGGATCTGGATCGCCTGCCGGTACGCGTGCACCGCGGCCTCGTCCAGGCCGTTCGGGCCGGTCCAGGAGTTCAGGTAGCGGCCGACCAGTTCGGCATCGTCGGCCACCAGCCGGCGTTCCGGTATCCACGGCCGCTGGAATCCCAGCACGTGCTCGAAGGCGGCGAACTGGCGGCGGTCGGTCAGCAGCGCCCGGCGCAGGTCCCTCGGGTGCGCGGCGGAGACCACGGTCAGGCTCTGGATGACGGACGGGCGCATCACCGCCGCCACCCAGGCCAGGGTGCCGCCGGAGGCGTGCCCGACCAGGTGGGCCCGGCGCTCGCCGAGCGAGCGGATCACCCCGGTGATGTCCAGGGCGAGGTTGCCCGGGTCGTACCCGCGCGGGGTCCGGTCGCTGCCGCCGATGCCCCGCAGGTCGAGCGCCACCGCCCGGTAGCCGGCCTCGGCGAGCGCGGTCAGCTGGTGGCGCCAGGCCCACCAGTACTCGGGCCAGCCGTGCACCAGCAGCACCAGCGGTCCCGAGCCCAGTTCGGCGATGTGGAAGCGGGCGCCGTTGGCCGCGAGGTCGCGGTGCGTCCACGGGCCGGCCTGCCGGATGCTCCACGCCTCGGCCGGCACCGTCGCGGTCGCCCCGGTGGTCGCCCCGACGGGCCCCTGCTCGGAGACCGGGCCGGAGCCCCCCGGGACGAGGCCGGGGCCGGAGTCGGGGCCGGAAACGGCGGACGGCTGCGCGGGCACGGGCTTCTGGTCAAGCGGCATACCGAGAGCGTGTCACATCCGCGCGCCCGATACGTGCCCGGCACTCACTGTCGGCGGGTCCGTTGACGGCCCGCCGCCAGGGCCACCGGGGCCGTCGGCGGGAGCGCTGGCGCGACCGCTGACGGGACCACTGACGGGACCACTGACGGGACCACTGGCGCGACCACTGGCGCGACCGCTTACGGGATGCGGCCCAGCGCCCGGTCGATCTCCTCCTGGGTGGCCGGGCGCGGCCGGGCGTTCTTCAGCACGTCGGCGGTCTTCTGGGCGCCCTCGATGGTGCGGTGGGGCGGCTCGATCTTCTTGAAGGAGCGGTACGCCAGCACGCCGAGCAGCACCGCGAGCAGCAGGTAGGCACCGGCCACGATGAGGAAGGACCAGCCCAGCGACAGGCCCAGCGCGTGGATGCCGTAGGCCGCGGCGGCGCTCAGCATCGGGATCGAGAACAGCGCCACCACGCCGGCGACCAGCAGCGAGACGCCGCCGGAGACGCCGCGCTTGACGTCCGCCCGGATCTCGGCCTTGGCGAGCGCGATCTCGTCGTGGACCAGCGCGGACAGGTCGGCGGTAGCCGCCGCGAACAGCTGCCCCACCGAACGCTCGCCCTCGTAGGGCGCCCGGCCGTTGCTGGACGGGTCTGCGGCTCCTGCGGGCATCAGCGGTTCTCCTCTGCGGCTGTACGGCATGACGCCACCGCGGGTCTGCGGGTCCGGGCCGGTGGGGGGTCCGGAGGCGTCAGTGGATTGTCGACAGCTCAGATCATGCCCCTACCGGTCAGTCGGACACCACTCCGGGGCCCTGCCGGTGGGACGTGTCCTGGCCGCGGAAGGCCTCCGGGGGCTCGCGGGCGGGCTGCGGGACGGGCTCTCCGGGGTGGGTTCGCGGACGGGTTCGTGGACGGGGCTCGGACGGGTTCGTGGACGGGGCGCGGACGGGGCGCGGACGGGGCGCGGACGGGGCTCCCGGGCCGGTTGCGCGGAGTTCCCCGGAGGGACTGTCAGCGGCCCGTCCCGGAGGCCTCGGGGTTCCCGGGGTCCCCGGAGGCTTCGGAGCTGCCCGAGGTCCCGGCGTTCCCGGGGGTCTCGGGCTCCCCGCCGGGCAGCGGCTCGGCCGCCTCGGTGATTCGGGCCCGCTCCGCGACCCGGGCCTGCCATGCCGGGTCGTCCTGCTGGTAGACGTCCGGGATGCCGTCCTCGTCCAGGTCCCGGTCCTCCTCCTCGCACAGCGCGCGGTAGTGCCGGTTGCGCAGCTTCAGCAGCACGGTGGCGACCATCGCGCAGAGCAGCGAGCCGATCAGGACGGCCGTCTTGGAGCGGTCCGCGAGCGCCTGGTCGTCCGGGAAAGCCAGCTCGCTGATGAGCAGCGAGACGGTGAAGCCGATGCCCGCGAGCACCGAGACGGCGACCATGTCGGCCCACTTGAGCTGCGGGTTCAGCTCGGCCCGGGTGAATCGGGCGATCAGCCAGGTGCCGCCGAAGACGCCCACCGACTTGCCGACCAGCAGGCCGATCACGATGCCGATCGGGGTGGCCTGGGTGAACACCTCGCGCAGTGCCGAACCGGAGAGCGTCACCCCGGCCGAGAGCAGTGCGAACAGCGGGACGGCCAGACCGGCCGAGAGCGGGCGGACCAGGTGCTCGATGTGCTCGCCCGGGGAGTGCTGCTCGTCGCCCTCCCGGTGACAACGCAGCATCAGGCCCATCGCGACGCCCGCCACCGTGGCGTGGATGCCGCTCTCGTGCATCAGCGCCCAGGTGACCAGGGCCAGCGGCACGAACAGGTACCAGCCGTGCACCCCGCGTCGGTGCAGGAACCAGAACAGCGCCAGCCCGGCGAAGGCCAGCCCGAGCGCCCAGAACTTGATGCCGGAGCTGTAGAAGACCGCGATGATCAGGATCGCGATCAGGTCGTCGACGACGGCCAGGGTGAGCAGGAAGGCGCGCAGCGGCGAGGGCAGGTGGCTGCCGACCACGGCCAGCACGCCGAGGGCGAAGGCGATGTCGGTGGCGGTCGGGATCGCCCAGCCGCCGGGGTGCCCGCCGCTCCCGGAGTTCACCAGGGCGAACAGGATCGCGGGCAGCGCGACCCCGCAGACGGCGGCGATGACGGGCAGCAGCGCGGCGCGCGGCGTGCGCAGCTCGCCCGCGACGAACTCGCGCTTGAGCTCGATCCCGGCGACGAAGAAGAAGATCGTCAGCAGCCCGTCCTTGGCCCAGGTGGACAGGGAGAGGTCGAGGTGCAGCGGCCCGGACGGCCCGATGGTGTAGTCGAGCATGCTCTCGTACGCCTGCGGCCAGACGTTGGCCCAGATCAGCGCGATGACGGCGGCGCCCAGCAGCAGTATGCCGCCGACCGTTTCGGTGCGCAGGGCGTCGGTGATGAAGGTGCGCTCGGGCAGTGACAGCCGGCCGAGGAACTGCCGGCGGCGGGTCGTCGGCTCGTGGACGGGCGGCTGGTCGGTCACGGAGGGACCTCCTGAGGGGCTGGGAGCGGCAACGGATACACGGGTGGTGTAGTTGCCGACCAGACTTCCCGGCGCGCCCTGTGACGCCCGGATCCCCGGCCGAGGATCTTTACGCGTCTTTAGCAGTCTAACGGGACGTTTGGGTGACATCCGGATTGTCCTGTTAAAGGACTTAAGCCCTGCGAGGCGGTTCCGCACTCCGGAGGAGCAGTGATCCGGCCCTCGGACGGGCTCGGCCGCATGCATTCGGGTGAACCCGTGCCGGTCGCCTGCCGCAGGTGACCAGTAGCCGGCGGTCGGTCGCGGGCGCCGTGGTGGCGTGATGCCGGGACCGCGACGACGAGACGGCTGCGCCCCGGGCGATGACCATCGCCCGGGGCACAGCCGCCGTTTCAGCCAGCGCTGCCCGTTGGGTCCGCGCAGCCCGTTCGGTGCGCTCAGCCGTTGCTGTCGCCCTTGCCGCTGTCCGCGGCCGGCAGCTGGGCCTGGATCTGGCTCATCACCGAACTGTCGGCGAGGGTGGTGGTGTCACCGACCTCACGGCCTTCGGCGATGTCGCGCAGGAGGCGGCGCATGATCTTGCCGGAGCGGGTCTTGGGGAGTTCGCCGACGACCTTGATCTGCTTGGGCTTGGCGATCGGGCCGAGGGTGCGGCCGACGTGGGCGCGCAGTTCGTCGACGAGTTCGGGGGTCTCGGTGATGCCGCCGCGCAGGATGACGAAGGCGACGATGGCCTGGCCGGTGGTGGCGTCGGTGGCGCCGACGACGGCGGATTCGGCGACGGAGGGGTGTCCGACCAGGGCGGACTCGACCTCGGTGGTGGAGATGTTGTGGCCGGAGACGAGCATGACGTCGTCGACCCGGCCGAGCAGCCAGATGTCGCCGTCCTCGTCCTTCTTCGCGCCGTCGCCTGCGAAGTAACGGCCTTCGAAGCGGGACCAGTAGGTGTCGATGTAGCGCTGGTCGTCGCCCCAGATGGTGCGGAGCATGGACGGCCACGGCTCGGTGAGCACGAGGTAGCCGCCGGAGCCGTTGGGCACCTCGTTGGCCTCGTCGTCCACCACGGTGGCCGCGATGCCCGGCAGGGCGCGCTGGGCCGAACCCGGCTTGGTCTCGGTGACGCCCGGCAGCGGGCTGATCATCATGGCGCCGGTCTCGGTCTGCCACCAGGTGTCGACGATCGGGGCCTTGCCGGCGCCGATGTGCTCGCGGTACCAGATCCACGCCTCGGGGTTGATCGGCTCGCCGACGCTGCCCAGCACCCGCAGTGAGGACAGGTCGAACTTGGCGGGGATGTCGTCGCCCCACTTCATGAAGGTGCGGATCGCGGTGGGCGCGGTGTAGAGGATGGTCACGCCGTACTTCTGGACGATCTCCCAGAAGCGGCCCTGGTGGGGGGTGTCCGGGGTGCCTTCGTAGATGACCTGGGTGGCGCCGTTGGCGAGCGGGCCGTAGACGATGTAGGAGTGTCCGGTGACCCAGCCGATGTCGGCGGTGCACCAGTAGACGTCGGTCTCGGGCTTGAGGTCGAAGACGGCGTGGTGGGTGTAGGCGGCCTGGGTGAGGTAGCCGCCGGAGGTGTGCAGGATGCCCTTGGGCTTACCGGTGGTGCCCGAGGTGTAGAGGATGAACAGCGGGTGCTCGGCCTCGTGCGCCTGGGGGGTGTGGTCGGTGGACTGGCGGGCGGTGATCTCGTGCCACCACACGTCGCGGCCCTCGGTCCAGGCGATCTCCTGCCCGGTGCGGCGGATGACCAGGACGTGCTCGACGCCCTCGACCTTGGTGAGCGCCTCGTCGATGGCGGGCTTGAGCGCGGAGGGCTTGCCGCGGCGGTAGCCGCCGTCGGCGGTGATGACCAGCTTGGCCTGGGCGTCCTGGATGCGGGAGGCGACGGCGTCGGCGGAGAAGCCGCCGAAGACCACGGAGTGGGTGGCGCCGATGCGGGCGCAGGCGAGGATCGCGACGACGGCTTCGGCGATCATCGGGAGGTAGACGGCGACGCGGTCGCCCTTGCGGACGCCGAGTTCGAGCAGGGCGTTGGCGGCCTGGGAGACCTCGTCC
>NZ_JBFBOC010000041.1:0-51481 GCF_040685975.1 Kitasatospora sp. NPDC086791
TGGTGGAACTGGGCATGCCGGGGGAATCTCCTCTACCTCGCCATCCAGACTAACCCGACATACCGGGCGTCTCAGCCGAGACTGTCAGAGAGGGCACTGCCCCCCAGCGGATGGCTCTTCCTCCACCGGGCTGTCAGCGGTCACGTAACTCCCCACGATCCGCATGATCGGCGTCACTTAATTCCCCACCCTCACGGTCACGATTCCCCATGGAGACGGCGGTCGGGAGCGAGGGAACGGGGTCTTCCCAGGTGCGGGTCACCGGCGGCCGCGGTGATCGGCGCCGGGGCGTGCTAAGAAGCCGACCGTTGGCGGTCCCTACCGCTGCTGTCCGACAGTCCGAACATCGACAGGCAAGGCGACAAGCCGCTGATCGAGACGGGGACGTGCTGGTGCGTCTCCCAGCGGGCACGTGTCAGCCTCAGCCGCCTCGTCGTCGTAGGCTGGCCGCGGACCACGTGTCGGTCGATGCCGTCGAGTTCGTAGCCGTGCTTCTGGGACACGGCGAACGAGGAGGCGTTGTCCTCGAAGGCTCCCGATGTCGCCTCCAGCGCGTTCAGGCCGGCGAAGGCCAGGTGCAGGACGGCGGCGCGCATCTCGGTGCCGATCCCTTGTCGCTGATGCCGTGCACCGAGCCAGGAGGCGGTGGTGGCCTCTCGCAGTACGGCGAAGTCGCGGGCGGCGATGGTCTGCAGGCCGACGACCTGGCCGTTCTCGAAGACGGCGAGGGTCAGCGCCCAGTTGTCCGGGGCCCAGGTCCCCCGGCGCAACCAGTGGTGCTGCACTACCGAGCGTGCCCGTTCTGCCGGCGGAAGGTCGGTCCACGGCACGAGGAAGGGCATGCGGTCCGGCTCGTGGATGCCCTCTGCTGCCAGGTCGGCCAGGTCAGCCAGCTCGTCGTCGCCGGGCAGTCGAAGCTCCAGGCGGGGAGTGTTCAGACGCAGGCCCAGCAGCGGCCAGTGATCAATCAGCATGCGCCATTGTTGAAGACGACGGCACCACCGGTCATCTGATTTCCAGACCCGGACAAGCAACCGAAGGCCCTCGGGCCGACTGACCGACGACCCGAGGGGGTGGGGAATTACGTGACGCTCGCCCTGGGGAATTGCGTGACCGTCGACACCTGGATCGAGTTCCAGACATGGCGGTTGTGAAAGAGCGTCTTGATGTCTCGTTCCGCAGCATCGAAGTTGGCGCACCACTTCTGCCACCGGGCGTCTTCTTTCCTCATGGCCAGAGGCTAGGGGGAGAGTTCGCTGACGCGCCCCGCAACCTCGGGGAACGTTGGCAACCCGAGATCGACTGCGGCGGACCTTCGTTCCTGCTCGGCGTCGAGTTGGGCGAGCTTCTCCTGAGCGCCGGCGAGACTCGTCACCAGGCCTTCGACAGCGCCCGAAGGCCTGTCTGGTCATCTCCCGGGCGCCGGGAAACGCACCCCGCCTCTGGCGGCGTGGAGTGCGGGCAGCAAGTCCTCGCGGGTCATCCCGAGTCCCGGATATACGTCGACCGGGCTTCCGTGCGGCCATCTCAGCCGGGCGGCCGGGTAGTCGGCCCGGATGTCGTCAGACGATGCGGCTCCGTCGCCGGCCTCGACGTAGTCGACGAGGTCGGGCTGACCGAGCTGTGTCACGAGGTTGCGCAGGAACAGGGCACACGTCGCAGGTCCGAAGGCGGCAGTTGCCTCGTCGCGTTCCAGGATCACGCCGATCCGCTCACCGGCGTGCTCGTCGAAGAAGAACCGTCCGAGTACGGCCGGGACGCGGCCTGCGGTCCACGCGAAGTCGCGGGTCCGAAGGTGCGCGCATGGCAGCACGGTGGTGAACAGGTCGCGCAGCGGCTTGTCCATCGGCAGGCGCTCCGCGTTGAAGAGCGCGATCACCTCGCCGTCGTGCGACGCGGCGATGTCCGCGAGGCGGCGGGACCAGTCCTGTCCGATGCGCGCGGTGGCCTGCCTCACTCGGTCGGCAGCCTCGGGTTCGGTTGGCTGGGGAGAGGACTCCAGGCGTCGCGCCTCTTCCGCTGCCATCCGCTCGGTCGCACGGCCGGGAGCGTGGCCGGCAGTGACGTCCTCCAACCAGCGCGGGAGCAGGTCCTTGGTGACGTATTCGTAGAGGCCGAAGAAGGCGAGGCCGTCGTTCTCGAACGCGTCGATGACGGCGTCGGCGAAGTCGGTGTAGCGGCGCTGGTACTGGCGCGCGGTCTTGCCGGTGAGCACCCACTGCGCAGCCAACAGCTGCGGAAGGCGCGCGGCAAGCAGCGGGCGAGCCTGGTCGACCAGTTCATCGCGGCGCCGACGGGCCGAGCGCCATGAGGATTCCAGGGCATCGCCCTCCAGCGCGTCGTTCACTTCGCTCAGGGCCGTCAGCGCACCGAAGGCGATCACCGGTAGCTGGCCGTCAGCGAGTTGCTCATGTCCGGCCGTGGTCACGCGCTCGTACTTCGCCAGCTTCCTCGCCGCGAGGAGGTAGTCCCGCAGCAGGCCAGGTGGCAGGCAGTGCACGTTCTCCGGCAGTTTGCGGTCGCCCAGGGTCCCTTCGTCGGGCTGGGTGAAGACTTCTTCCACCGCTCGGCTGCGCAGGGTGTGGCAGTTCGGGTCGGCGTGCCAGAGGGTTCCGGTCCTGCCCCGCCAGACCACCACCTGTGCGCCGCCCCACGGCCCGAGCGGTACCGCATCGCCCGGTTCGGCGCTGGGCTGCACCGGCCCGCCGGTCGGGTCATGACTCGGCATCCGTGGCCCTCTCCTCTTGTTCTCCGGCTTCGAGGCGACGGCCGGTGGCCGGTGGCCGGTGGCCGGGGCAGCCTGGTCGTCCGCTCCGAAGGGCCCGAGCTAGCTCGCCGGGTCGCCGGGCGCCGAGCAGCGGGCCGACCCCTTTGTGTCGAAACTCCTCTGCCGGCATGCCATGGCCTCCGCGCTGGTGCCCCTCGGCCGATTCTCCCACCCGCGACATCGCACCAACGGTCACTGTGTGTGGATGGTCGCGGGCAGCGGCGGGCTCCTAAGCGGGTCTGCGGCGCGGTCTTGGACGCACCGCAGGACGTCTTCGTCGCCGGACCACCACATCGGCTGACGCCTTGACAGATGCGGGGAGGCTCGTTCAACTCCCCGAAAAGATGGCTGGATTGCAACACATGGTGTCGAAAAGTCGTTGGTTACGATTCAGCATCGGTCACCGTGGGTAGTCAAATCTGAGCCCCTGGAAGCCCCTTGAGCGCCTTCGCACCCCCCGGTGGATGCCACCCTGGAGGCACTTGCCCCCCAATTGGTCCCCAACCGCATACGAACAAGTATGCAGTGAATCTGATGCCCCGTCATGCAAAAGGCCGCTGACCTGGGATTTCTCCCGGCCAACGGCCTTTCCGACTCACGTCGGGACGACAGGATTTGAACCTGCGACCCCTTGACCCCCAGTCAAGTGCGCTACCAAGCTGCGCCACGTCCCGTGGTCTCGGTTCCTTCAGCGAGGGCCTGGGGGGCTCTGCTGTGGGCTTCTCGACCTTGCCCCCGGTTGTCCCGGCGACGTGGAAAACAATACAGCACGTCGGGGGGTGCTCGCTGCCAGGTATGGGGGT
Organism: Kitasatospora sp. NPDC086791; assembly: GCF_040685975.1. Classification (NCBI taxonomy): domain Bacteria; kingdom Bacillati; phylum Actinomycetota; class Actinomycetes; order Kitasatosporales; family Streptomycetaceae; genus Kitasatospora; species Kitasatospora sp. NPDC086791. The sequence continues at coordinate 3,571 of NZ_JBFBOC010000041.1, forward strand.
GGGTTGGGGGTGGGAGGTCAGGGGGTCGGGTGGCGGGCGTCGTAGGCGAGGAAGGCGGGGCGGCGGGCGGCGAGGAGGAGGACGGCGGCGACGCAGGCGAGGCCGCCGCTGATCACGGAGGTGGCGGGGTTGGTGAGGGCGGCGACGGTGCCGGATTCGAAGTCGCCGAGGCGGGGGCCGCCGGCCACGACGACGATGAAGATCCCTTGGAGGCGGCCGCGCATCTCGTCCGGGGCGGCGACCTGCATCATCGTGTTGCGGAAGATCATGCTGACGGTGTCGGCGCAGCCCGCGACGGCGAGTAGCAGGAGGCCGAGCCAGAGGTTGTGGAGGGCGCCGAAGGCCGCGATGGCCAGGCCCCAGGCGACGACGGCGGCGAGGACGGCGGCGCCTTGGCGGTGCACGCGGCCGACCCAGCCGGAGAAGAGCGCGCCGACCAGGGCGCCGACGGCCGGGGCGGAGACCAGCAGGCCGACGGTACCGGCATCGCCGCCGTAGAAGGTGGCCGCGATGGCGGGGAAGAGTGCGCGCGGCATGCCGAAGACCATCGCGGCCAGGTCGGCGAGGAAGCTGGTGCGCAGGTTGGGCTGGTCGCGGAGGAAGCGGAGGCCGTCGAGGACGGAGGCGCGGCCCTTGCGCTCGCCGAGCGGACGCATGGCGGGCAGGCGCCACATCGCGTAGAGCGTGCCGGTGAAGGCGACGGTGTCGAGCAGGTAGGCGGCCTGGGCTCCGTAGGCACCGATGAGGACGCCGCCGAGCATGGGGCCGACGGTGAGGCCGAGGTTCATGCTGACGGTGTTCAGGGCGTTCGCGGCCGGGAGCTGGTGGGTCGGCACCAGCCGGGGGATCATCGCGGAGCGGGCGGGCGAGCTGAGGGCGAAGAAGCCCGCCTGGGCGGCGACGGCCGCGTAGAGGATGGCGACCAGGCCGAGGCCGGCCAGGGCCTGCGCGGCCAGGACGGCGGAGACGACCGCCAGGCCGGCCGAGCCGATCAGGCCCAGTCGTCGCCGGTCGACGGTGTCGGCGATCGCGCCGCCGTAGAGGCCGAAGGCGACCAGCGGGACGAGGGAGAAGATGCCGACCAGGCCGGTCGCGAAGGCGGAACCGGTCAGGTCGTAGATCTGGACGGAGACGGCGACGGCCGTCATCTGCTGGCCGATGGAGGAGACGGCCTGGCCGAGCCAGACCCGGCGGTAGTCGGCGTGCTCGCGCAGCGGGCTGAGGTCGGCGAACGCCCGCCGGTACCACGGTGCGGCGGTGGTCACCGGGTCCGCCGGCAGGGGGCCGGCGGTCACGGCGTCGGAGGTCGCAGGCGAGTCCGCCGGATCGGGCCCGGGCGCGGCAGCGGATGGCGCTTCCGCCGACGCGGCGGAGGTGGATTGTTGATCGCTTGACATGGTCTCCATGCTCCGCCCCGCTCCGGGACGTCCCCGCACCGGGGCCGCCCTCGGCGGGCACTGTGCCCGTGGCCGCCGACCGTCGCCACCCCGGCACGGCGCGGGCAGCGCCGCTACCGACTCAGTACCTGCTTCTCCCCCGCCTCCACCGCGAAGTCCAGCCGGTTGCCCGGCGGCGGGAACGGGCAGATGAAGTGGTCCGAGAAGGCGCACGGCGGCAGGTAGGCCCGGTTGAGGTCGAGGACCGTACGGCCGTCGGCGTCCGGCTCCGGCAGGGTGATGAAGCGGAAGCGGTAGGTGTCGATGTCGCTGCCCGCGTCCGCGATCACTCCGGTGAGGCGCTTGCCCGACCGGCTGACGGTCAGCGTGCGGTGCTCCCCGGCCACGGTGAAGGCGATCCGGCCGCTGACGGCCAGCGGGCGCTCCTTGCCGTCGGCGTTCGGGACCACGACCGACCGGGCCTCGTCGTCGAACGGGGTGAAAACCGCGGGAACGGCCCACTCGGGCGAGTACGGGTAGGTGGTGATGCCCGCGAAGGCGGTCCGACGCGGCGAGGCCGGGTCGAAGACCCGCAGGGCCAGTTCGCCCTCGCGCTCGATCGGGACGAGCAGCAGGTCGCCCAGGGTGGCGCTGTCTGCGGCCGGGTCGCTGTCCGGGCGCAGCAGCACCTCGCCGTCCACCGGTCCGTCCGTGCCCGCGACGGTGATGCCGTCGCCCGCCGTCGCCCGGACCCGGACGCCCTCGGTGTCGGCCCACCAGTGCCCGGGCAGGCCGGGGATCTCGGCGGGCTCGGGCTCCAGCCAGTGCGTGCCGGTGAGTGCGAGCTGGCCGTGCGGTGCGCTCACGGACGCCGCCCGGCTGTCGCTCCAGTGTTTCCAGTCCTCCGCGGCCGTCGCCGTCATCGGTCCACCCTCCCGGTCGGTCCGCGGGCGACCCGTGGTTCGGGCCGCCCTTCTCGGTCATTCACAACACCGCCCGCTCGGACGGATCATTCCCGTCGGTGCGTCGCCACCGAAACTGCAACACGGCGGCAACGCACCGACATACCGCACAACACGGAGCACACCACGGAACACCTGCCGCGGAACACCCACCGCAGGACCCGCACCGCGGATCACGCGACGCCTACTCGGCTCGGCGGTCCAGCGGCCGGAACAGCCCTTCCTGCATGACGGACACCACCAGCTGCCCGTTCCGGTCGAATATCTGCCCGCGCGCCAGACCGCGCGCGCCGTGCGCGATCGGGGACTCCTGCTGGTAGAGCAGCCAGTCGTCCGTCCGGAACGGCTGGTGGAACCACATCGCGTGGTCCAGCGAGGCCATGTCGAAGTGCCGCTCCCCCCACAACGGCTCGACGGGGGCGCGGACGGCGTCCAGCAGCGTCATGTCGCTGGCGTAGGTGAGGGCGCAGACGTGGATCAGCGGGTCGTCCGGCAGCGGGCCGTCGGTGCGCAGCCAGACGCCGCTACGCGCCTCGACACCGGCCAGCTCCTCCTTGGTCCAGCGCAGCCGGTCGACGTACCGGACGTCGAAGGGCTGGCGCCGGCTGATGAACGGGGGCAGTTCGCCGAGCCGGGAGCCGACCTCCTCCAGGGCGCTGGGCAGGTCCTCGGGGGCGGCGACCTCCGGCATCGGGTACTGGTGCTCGATGCCGCCCTCCTCCGGTCGGTGGAAGTCGGCCGTGAGCGCGAAGATCGACCGGCCGCCCTGGATCCCGAGCACCCGGCGGGTGGTGAAGGAGCGGCCGTCCCGGATCCGGTCGACCTGGTAGACGATCGGCACGCCGGGCACCCCGGGGCGCAGGAAGTAGGCGTGCAGTGAGTGGACGGGGCGCTCGTCGTCCACCGTGCGCCCCGCCGCGACCAGCGCCTGCCCGGCGACCTGGCCGCCGAACGTCCGCTGCAGCGCCTCCTCGGGGCTACGCCCGCGGAAGATGTTCAGTTCGATCTGCTCGAGGTCGAGCAGATCGACAAGGTCGTCGACGGGGGTACCCATGAGCACGCTTCCTCTCCGGACCCCGGCCCTCCGGACGCGGACTCCGATCGAATTCTCCAGCTCACTCGAATTCTCCGGCGACCCGGGGCATTCCCGCTCACCGGGTTCGATCCACCAGTTCACTCGAACGAGTGGACGAACGGATGACGGAAGCCACGGTGCTGCGGAGCTACAGAGCTACAGAGCTACTGAGCTACAGAGCGACAACGACGGCGATACGGGGACGGCGCGGCAGCCGACGCCCGGCACCCCACGGCTACGCCTCCAATCCCGACTCCCGCACGGTGATGTTGAGCCGCCCCACCAGTCCCAGCTCCGGCTCCGCCGTCCCCGGCAGCGTGCGCACCACCCCGTGGTATGCGAACCGGGCCGGGCCGCCGAACACCAGCAGGTCCCCGCTGCGCAGCTCCAGGTCGGTCCACGGCCGGGTCCTGGTCTCGGTGTTCCCGAGCCGGAAGACGCAGCTGTCGCCGAGCGAGAGCGAGACGACGGGGGCGTCGGTCCGCTCGTCGCGGTCCTGGTGCAGGCCCATCTTGGCGCCGTGCGGGTAGTGGTTGACGATCGCGATGTCCGGCTCGAAGGACACGGCGCCCGCCACCTCCGGCAGCTCGTCCCCGTACGCCTCCGCGACGGCCCGACGGGCGAGACGGCCCAGCTCGGGCGGGAACGGTTTGACGGGCGCGCCGTCCTCGGCGACCCGCCGGTACCCGTACGGGTACCAGTGCCACCCGAGGCTCACCATGCGGACGGACATCATCCCGCCGGTGGGCATCCGCACCGCGTGCAGACCGGCGGGCGGACGGGCCCACTCCCGGCAGGCGGCGATCAGGCGCGACTGCGCGTCGAGGTCCAGCCAGCCGGGGAGCAGGACGGCGCCGGGGGCGGGTTCGTGGCGCCCGCGCGCCCCGGCTGCGGAAGCACCCGAGGCTCCCGAGACCCCGGAGGCCCCGGCTGCCCCGGGCAGGTCACCGAACAGCTCGCCCTGGATCACCCCACCATCCTCCCGCACCGCCCCTACCCGGGCCCAGCCCCGCCCCCGGCACCGTGCCCCGTGGCGGCACCGCCCCCGATCAGTCCCAACTCCCGCGCGCAGGAAGGCCAGGCCTCCCACCCCTGCCGCCGGACGATCTCGTCGCCGACGGTCGTCTGTTCCCGCCGGCCGGCGCGGTCCGGCCGGTCCGCGAAGCGCGGGCCGTCGGCCTCCGCCCAGGTGGAGGGCCGGATCTGCAACCCGCCGTAGTAGCCGTTGCCGGTGTCCGCCTGCCAGTCACCGCCGCTCTCGCAGTCGGCGAGCCCGTCCCAGACCAGGTCCGCGACCCGGACGGCGGCGTCGGCCCGGACGCCGCCCGTGGCGACGGCCAGCACCAGCACCACGGCGGCACCGGCCCGAATCGCGGCCCGACTCCTACCTTCATCACGCGAATGCGGCATGGCTGCCGACCCTAGGCACACCACGCACCACCGGCCACAACACGCCGACGGCCGCTCCTCCACTCGGCGGAGAACCCGCGCGAGGGAGGAGCGGCCGTGGCTGCCGAAGCAGGTGGAAGCCCGAGCAGCCGGTGTCAGCCGCCCACGAGGCCCCGGAGGCGAGGCCTCAGGGCCCCGAGGTCCCAGAGGACGTACGCCCACTCAGAACCTCAAGGACTCAGCGCCTCAAGGACTCAGCGCCTCAAGGACTCCGGAGCTCAAGGGCTCGGGAGCTCGAAGCCGCACAGGACCTCGAAGCCTCAGGACCTCAGGACCTCAGGACCTCAGATGCTCAGGGTCTGACCCGGGAAGATCAGGTCCGGGTTGCCACCGATGACCTTGGCGTTGTTCTTGTACAGGTCGTGCCAGTCCAGGCCCTGCGCGGCAGCGATGGAGCTCAGGGTGTCACCGGACTTGACGGTGTAGTTGCCCTTGGCCGGCTTGGCGTCGTTCGAGCCCGTCCAGGCCTTGGCGCTGTTGTCGGCCTTGGGGGCGGCGGCGGCCTTCGGGGCCTGCACGGGCTTGGCGGCGGCCTTCGGCGCGGCGTCAGCCTTGGGGGCCTGCACCGGCTTGGCGGCCGGGGCGGCGGGCTTCGCGGCGGGGGCTGCCGGGGCGGCCGGCTTCGCGGCGGCCGAGGTGTCGACGGCGGCCGGGGCGCCGCCCTTGGTCAGGCCGGCCTTGACCGAGCACACCGGCCAGGCGCCGGGCCCCTGCGAGGCGAGGACCTTCTCCGCGACGGCGATCTGCTGCGCCTTGGTGGCCAGGTTGGCCTGCGAGGCGTAGGCGGTGCCACCGAAGGCGGCCCAGGTGCTGGAGGTGAACTGCAGGCCGCCGTAGAAGCCGTTGCCGGTGTTGATGGCCCAGTTGCCACCGCTCTCGCACTGGGCGACGGCGTCCCAGGTGGAGACGGAGGCGGCGGAGGCCGAGGTGGCCGTGACGAGGCCGGCCACCGGCAGGGCCGCGACAGCGGCGCCCGCCACGACAGCCATCCGGACGCGGTTGCGCTTGGTGGCGGTGGAGGTGGTGGCAGCGGCGATCTCGTTACGGAAAGTCATGGGGTTCCTCTCGACAGCCCCGGGCGGACATGCGGAACCAGACCCCGTCAGGGGTCGCGTTCGCTTGCCGCGTCCGTCGGACGGCCGTGCACGTGTCGGACGTGCCGCTGCCGCCCCGGCCACCCAGCCGCTCGCCGACGACCTGTTCGAGCGATCTCGTCGGCGGGCACCTGCCGCGCCCGGCGGGCCGGGGGGCTGTGCGTCGGGGGTGATCCCGGGTGGCGCTCGTTGCGCCGACCAAGAAGCTACGAGCCGATCGGTGGGGATTTCAAAACCCGAGCGGTCTGCCCAGCTCAGCCAAGGGTTACCGGCGGTAAGACCCACACATTTACGCCCGAAATGTCCAATTTAGCCGTTGATTCCTAGATCAAACATCCCCACCACGTGACCCACCTCACCGTTTCATTCCGGCAGTCCCGTCACCGACATCGACAGATTGCGACCACGAGAACACGCGGCGCGGTCGGATCCGGGGCAATTCCCGTCAGCCTCGACGGGCACCCGTGACGCCTGACACAAGGGCCCGTTGGGCATGTCGACCTCCCCGTGTCCGCCCCCGAAGCCCCAACCGCATCCATCCGAGGAGACCCTGTGCCGCGCATGCTCGACGTCAGCGACGAGGTCCGGTCCGAGATCGGCGACGACGAGGCCGACCGCCTACTGGGCGGCGACCGCGCCCCCGACAGCTACGAATGCACCTCCTGCCGGACCCCGGGCGACACGCACGTGGAGCCCACCAGCACCGTGCTGTTCGTCGGGAACGAGACCGCCGTGCTCGCCTTCGCGCACGCCCGCTGCATCCCCTCCCAGGTGGTGCCGGTCTCCGAGGAGCAGCTGGCCGGCGCCGTCCGCAGCATCAGCCAGGCCCAGACCGGCGCCCCGGGCCTCGCCATCCCCGCGCCGACCGCTCCCGTGCCCAACGCCCCGGTACCGACCGCACCGGCACCGACCGCTCCGGCACCCGGCCACGCCGCCATCCTCGGCATCACGTGCGGGCTCGTCCTGCACGGCAAGGTCGGCCACGCCTCGCTCGTGGTCGAGCCCACCGGCCCGGTCGGCCGCCCCGGCAGCACCTCCGGCGAGGACGAGTTCCTCGACCTCCTCCAGGACGCCGGGTTCCAGGCCGTCACCGACCTGGACGAGACCCCGGAGCAACTGCCCGGCTGGTCGGTCCTGGTCGCGATGGGCAAGCTGCACGCGATCCTGCAGCCCGCCGCGGCCGGTGGCAGCACCGGCTGGTGGCAGGCGCACCAGCCGCTCCAGGTGACGGACGCCTGGCGGATGGCGGCGAGCCAGCTCTCCGAGGTGACCATGTACGCCGTCCCGGCCGGGATGGTCGGCCGCCAGCCCCGCGAGGACCTGCTGCGCCAGGCGCTGGAGCGGGCGGTGGCACTGGGCCAGGTGGTCGCCGCCTCCCTCCCGCTCGCCGGTACCTGATCCGCTTCTCCCCCTACGCGCCGGACGGCGGCCTCGCCCTCCACCCCGGGCCGCCTCCGGGCCGGGCCGCCTCCGGCGCGGGCTCGCACCTCGCGGGCACTCGGCATGAGCGCTGCTCATGCCCTCTGCCGGCCATGAGGCCTGCTCATGAGCACAAGCCCGGTCCCCCTCATGAGGCGCGCTCATGGCCCTCTCCATGAGAACCGCTCATGACCACCCCCATGAGACCCGCTCATGAGCGCGACGCACGATCCCCCCATGAGCGGGGCTCATGAGCAACCCCCATGAGACCCGCTCATGCCCCGGCCCCCACGCCCGCATGAGCGCCCCGCATCCCCCGCCCCCTCTCGCTCGTTGGCCCTGCGTGTACAGCTACGACGTCTCCGCGTCCCCCGGCCGCTCCACCGCGGCCCCCCGCTCGATCCCCGGCATGCGCCCGTCGTACGACGCCGAACACCCGCACTCCACCACGCCGATCTACGACGCGCTGTACTCCGAGTACCGACGCCTCTTCCGTGCTCTGCCCGGCGACCGCTCGGGCGAGGAGAACCTCGTGTTCACCGGATTCGCGGTGCGTGACGGCTACCCCCTGCTCGGCGAGCAGCGCCCGTACCCGCCGTCCCAGCAGCAGGCCTTCCACACCCTCGCGGGCCAGGCCCCGAGCCTCCCCCAGTTCATGGCGCCCCAGCCGCACGGCGTCAGCTCGGCCTCCGGCCATCAAGGCCACCACCACAGCCACTCCGGCAACCACCACCACAACCCGCACAGCCAACACAACCAGCACGGTCAGCACGGTCAGCAGAGTCACCACAGCGCCCACCCCGGCGGGCACCACGGCCACCACCCCGGCGCCCATTCCGGCACCCACCCCGAGCCCGCCGCCCCCACCAACGACGGCCGCGGCCACCCCACCCCAGCGCCGACCCCCGCCACCCCACCCATGACCCAACCCGCAAGCAGCGCAGCCCAGTTCACCAACGGCCAAGGCTGGGTCGCCGCCGGCTACCTCGGCCAGCTCCCGCACCCGGTGTCCGTACCCGCACCCTCACCGCCCGCACCACCCGCGCCCTCCCCGGTCATGGGTACGGCCACCGGCCTCGCCGCCGCCCCGTCCACCGGTGGCCGCCACCGCCAGATGCTCTCCCTCCCCCCGGGCCGCAACGGCGACCATCACTGACGCCGCACCACTGACGCCGCACGACCGCCGCTGACACCGGACCGCCGCTGACGCCGGCCCCACTCCCCCTCGCACCAGCGCGCAGACACGCCGGAGGGCCCCGCCACCACCGTGACGAGGCCCTCCAGGAGGAGCCGACCGGTCGACCGACTCCTCCCGACAGCTACAACAGCTTCAGCTACAGCTGCTGCCGCTACTTCTTCTTCCGCTTCTCGCGGACCCGCACCGAGATCGAGATCGGCGTCCCCACGAAGCCGAACTCCTCACGCAGCCGGCGCTCGATGAAGCGCCGGTAGCCGGCCTCCAGGAAGCCCGAGGCGAAGAGCACGAAGCGCGGCGGACGGGTGCCCGCCTGGGTGCCGAACAGGATGCGCGGCTGCTTGCCGCCCCGGATCGGGTGCGGGTGGGCGGCCACCAGCTCGCCGAGGAAGGCGTTCAGGCGCGCGGTCGGGATGCGGGTCTCCCAGCCGTCCAGCGCGGTCTCGATCGCCGGGACGAGCTTCTCCATGTGCCGACCGGTCTTGGCCGAGACGTTGACCCGCGGGGCCCACTGCACCTGGACGAGGTCGCGCTCGATCTCGCGCTCCAGGTAGTAGCGGCGCTCCTCGTCCAGCTGGTCCCACTTGTTGTAGGCGATGACGACGGCGCGCCCGGCCTCGACGGCCATCGAGATGATCCGGGTGTCCTGCTCGGCCAGGGTCTCGCTGGCGTCGATCAGGACGACCGCGACCTCGGCCTTCTCCAGCGCGGAGGAGGTGCGCAGCGAGGCGTAGAAGTCGGCGCCCGCGGTCAGGTGGACCCGGCGGCGGATACCGGCGGTGTCCACGAACTTCCAGGTCTTGCCGCCGAGTTCGATCATCTCGTCGACCGGGTCACGGGTGGTGCCGGCCAGCTCGTTGACGACCACCCGCTCCTCGCCGGCGACCTTGTTCAGCAGGCTGGACTTGCCGACGTTCGGTCGGCCGATCAGCGCGATCCGGCGCGGGCCGCCGGGGGCGGCGTCGCCGAAGGTCTGCGGCGGGGCCTCGGGGAGCGCGTTCATGACGGCGTCCAGCAGGTCGCCGGAACCGCGGCCGTGCAGGGCGGAGACCGGGTACGGCTCGCCCAGGCCCAGCGACCACAGGTAGGCGGCCTCGGCCTCGGTGGAGGGGCCGTCGACCTTGTTGGCGCACAGGACGGTCGGCTTGCCCGCCCGGCGGATGATCTTGATCAGGGCTTCGTCGGTGTCGGTGGCGCCGACCTTGGCGTCCACGACGAACAGCACCGCGTCGGCCTGCTCGATGCCCAGCTCGGCCTGGGCGGCCACCATGGCGTCGATGCCGAGGACGTCGATCTCCCAGCCACCGGTGTCGACGACCTTGAAGCGACGACCGTTCCAGCTGGCCTCGTAGGTGACCCGGTCGCGGGTGACGCCCGGCTTGTCCTCGACGACGGCCTCGCGGCGGCCGATGATGCGGTTCACCAGGGTCGACTTGCCGACGTTCGGGCGGCCGACCACGGCCAGCACCGGCAGCCGGAGGTGCTCGAAGCCGTCCTCGGCGTCGAAGCCGTCGAGGTCGAGACCCTCCTCGGCGGCGAGGGCCATGAACTCGGCGTAGTCAGCGGCGTCCAGCCCGCCGTGATCGGCGGTGGAGTGCTCTGCGGTCATGTTCGTCTGTTCCGTTTCCCGGCCCGGCCCTTCCCAGGGGCGTGCCGTGCGTACCTGCCCCGCTCGGGGCAGCGCGATGGTTGTCTCCGCGACGCCTCGACGGCCCGCGGTTCACTCAGTGGTGGTCGAACCCGGCAGCGACCGACCAGCCAGCCGGCCGGCCGACCAGCCGGTCGTCAGACCGAGGACAGTCCGGCCCGCTCCTCCACGAGCCCGGCGATCCGGTCGATCACCTGCTCCAGGGTGAGGTCGCTGGTGTCCACCAGGACCGCGTCCGCGGCCTGGGCCAGCGGGGCCGTCTCCCGGGAGGAGTCGGCGGCGTCCCGGCGGGCGAGGTCGGCGGCCATCGCGGTGATGGTCGCCTCGTCCACGCCCTTGGCGCGCAGCTCGGCCGCCCGACGGGCGGCCCTGGCCTCCTCGGAGGCGGTCAGGAAGACCTTGACGGTGGCGTTCGGGAACACCACCGTCCCCATGTCCCGACCCTCGGCGACGATGCCGCGCTCGACGACCTCGGCGCATCCGCGCTGCAGCTCGACCAGCCGGGCCCGCACCGCCGGCACCGCGGCCACGGCACTGACCTTCGCCGTCACCCGGGAGCCACGGATCGGGCCGGAGACGTCCTGGCCGTCCACCGTGATGGTGGGACCGTCGGCGTCCGTGCCCGACACGATCACCGGCTTGCCGCACGCGACGGCGATCGCCTCCGGGTCGTCGACGTCGACCTCGTTGGCCAGCATCCACCAGGTCATCGCCCGGTACATGGCGCCGGTGTCCAGGAAGCTCAGGCCCAGCCGGGCGGCGACCGCCCGCGAGACGGTCGACTTGCCGGAGCCGGCGGGTCCGTCGATGGCGACGACGACCGGGGCGTGCGCTCGGTCGGCAGTGTCCACGGGGGCGAACCTCATCTCTGAGCATGGGAGCCGAAGCCTGCGCAGGCGGACGGCCGGGGATTGTCTCCCTCAAGGTTAATGGACCGCCGCAGTCCCGGACTCCGCCGCCCGTCCGGCCCCGGTCCGCCCCTCACCCCGAGCACCCGAGCACCTACCCCGAGCGTCAGGATCACCTCGAGCACCCCAGGCACCACGAACCCGAGGACCCCAGCCCCCAGGCCCCCGCCCCAGGCCCCGGCCCCCTCAGTCCCGGACGTTCCACCCGCTCGCCCGCAGCGCCTTCACCAGCCGCTTGACCGCCGTCGGCGCCACCGACAACTGCACGAAGCCGACCTGCTGCCCGGTCGAGTGCTCGATGACGACGTCCTCGATGTTGACCCCGGCGTCGCCGACCTCCCCGAACAGCCGTCCCAGCTCGCCCGGCTGGTCGCCGAGGACGACCGCCACGGTCTCGTACCGGGTGGGCGGCGCGCCGTGCTTGCCGGGGATCCGGGCCTGTCCGGCGTTGCCGCGCCGCATGACCGCCTCGATCCCGGTGGCACCGGCCCGGCGCTCGCCCTCCTCGGTGGCCTCCATGGCGCGCAGCGCGGTGACGGTCTCGCCGAGGTCGCGGGCGACCGCCTCCAGGACGTCGGCGACCGCGCCCGCGTTGGCGGAGAGGATGTCGACCCACATCCCGGGGTTGGAGGCGGCGATCCTGGTGACGTCGCGCACACCCTGGCCGGAGAGCCTTATGGCGGTCTCGTCGGCCCTCTCCAGCCGGGCCGCGACCAGCGAGGACACCAGCTGCGGGGCGTGCGAGACGAGGGCGACGGCCCGGTCGTGCTCGGCGGGGTCCATCACGATCGGCATCGCACCGCAGAGCGCGACCAGTTCCAGCGCGACGTTGAGCGTCTCGGTGTCGGTGTCGGGGGTCGGGGTGAGCACCCAGGGGCGGCCCTCGAAGATGTCGGCGCGGGCGGCCAGCGGGCCGGACCGCTCGCGACCGGCCATCGGGTGGCTGCCGATGTAGTGGACGGTGTCGCAGCCGAGCGCGGCGATCTCGCTGCCGGGGCCGGCCTTCACGCTGGCGACGTCGGTGTACCAGTGCGCCAGGTTGCGCCGCTGGCAGTCGGCGAGCACCTTGCCGACCAGTGCGGGCGGAACGGCGATGATCGCCAGGTCCACCGGGCCGTCGGCCGGTTCGGTGGTGCCGGCACCGAGCGACTCGGCGGTGCGGGCGGCGTCCGGGTCGGCGTCCTCCAGGTGGACGGTCAGGCCGCGAGCGGTCAGGGCGAGCGCGGCGGAGGTGCCGATCAGTCCGGTGCCGACGACGACGGCAGTGCGCATGGCGGGTCGCTCTCCTCATCACGATTCTCGACAGGTGCCGGGACCGTTCGGGAGCACCCGCGCCCCATCCTCCCTCATCCGCCGTACCGAAGTCCCCACCCGCCGCCCGGCAACCACGACGCCCCGCTCCCCGTCCCACCCAGTGCACCGGTGCACACGCCGCACCCGGAAATCCGGCGACGCCCGTACCGGGGCCGGGCAGACTGGCCGCCCGGGGAAGGCCCGGACGAACAGCCCGGCAGCCGAGCCGACACACGGGAACACGGGCACGCGGACACACGAGCGCACAGGCGCACAGGCACACAGGCACACAGGCACACAGGCAAGCGGCAACACGCGTGCCACGACGAACGGCACGCGGCAGGCAACACGCGAACGAAGGGGTTGCGCATGGACGACCAGCACAGCAGCCGGACCGGGCACACGAAACCGCCGGCCGTACCGGCCCACCCATCGGTCCTGGACTCCGTGGTGGTGTACGCGGAGGGCGCGGTGTGCCGCCGTCGGGCCACCGTCCCGGTCCCGCACGACGGGCGGCTGCGGCTGACCGGCCTGCCCACATCCCTGGACGGCCGCTCGCTGCGTGCCCGGGTGCTCGCCGGACCGGTCGGCACGACGGTCACCGAGGCCCGACTCGAACAGCTCGCCGAGCTCCGCGATCCGGAAGAACTCCCTGATCTCCAGCGGGAGTTGGAGGAGGCGACCGAACGTCTCAGCGTGCTCACCGAACGCCGCCGGCTGGTCCTCTCCGCGATCGCCGACACCGCCGCGCTGCGCGCCGTACCACCGCAGCACCGGCCCGAGGAGCCGCTGCGCCGTACGCCGACCGAGGCCTGGCTGGAGCTCGCCGACTTCGTCGACGAGCGGCTGACCCGCCTCCAGCAGCGCGCCGAGGAACTCAACCAGGAGATCGAACTCGCCGACCACGAGCGCGACTTGGTGGTCGACCGGCTGGACCGGGCGTCCACCGCCGACCGGGCCGAGCCGGTCGCGACCGCCGCCACCGTCCTGCTCACCCTCACCACCGGCAGCACCACCGGCAGCACCACCTCCACCACCACCGAAACCACCCACAGCACCACCCCCCAAGACACCCCCGAGACCCTCGACCTCGAACTGGAGTACGGCGTCCCCGCCGCCCGCTGGGTGCCCGCCTACCGCCTGTCCTACCGGAGCGGCGCCGACACCGGCCGCCTCGTCCTGCGCGCCAGCGTCGCCCAGCGCACCGGCGAGGACTGGACGGGCGTGCGCCTCGCCCTCTCCACCGCCGACCTCGACCGCCGCACCGATCTGCCCCGGCTCGCCTCGCTGCGGATCGGCCGCAGCCAGCCCGCACCGCCGCCCTCCGGCTGGCGCGAGCCCCCGGCCGGCCTGTCCGACCTCTTCGCCGGCTACGACGCGGCCGGTACCGACACCCGCACCCCAGGCCGCCCGGCCCGTCACGAAGAACGCCACGGCGAACACCGCGAGGAACGCCGCAGGGCCCAGGTCCCGCCCGCGATCCCACCCCGGGCCGCCCGCCTCGCCGGCCCCGGATCGATCGGCCCCCGGCTCGGCGGAGCCCGCCCGACCGGCCCCCGCCCGGAAGCCTTCGCCGTGGCGGAGGACATCCCGCCCGCACCCTCCGCCCGCTACGGCGGCGGCACCCTGAGCGCCGACGAGCCGATGCCCGCACCCCCGCCCGCCCCGGGCGGCGTCGCGGGCTACGGCGGCCCCCCGGCGCCCGCACTCTCCGCCCCCGTCGCCGCGCCGCTCCCCCCGGCCCCGACCGGTGCCCCCCAGGCCTCGGCCGGTTTCCCGCAGGCCCCGGGCGGCGGCACCCCGCCGGAGGATGCCCGCCACGCCCGCCGCAAGCGCGGCGCCGCGCCCGCCGCACCGCCCCCGGCCACCGGCTTCGTCCCGAACGCCACCCTGCTCGACTACCCGGACCTCGTCCTGGCCGGCCCCGACGAGCCCGCCGCCCGGCGCGGCGCCCTGCACCCCCGCCCCGAGCGGGTCGAGCGCGAGGAACTGGACTGGGTCCTGCCCGGCGGCAACCCGGGCGAGCAGATCCGCCGCCTCCCCCTGCCCCGCCACGCCGTCGCGCCCCGCGAATCGGCCGGCTCCTTCGACCACCGCTTCGACGCCGCCGCCCCCGCCGACATCCCGTCCGACAGCACCTGGCACACCGTCACGGTGGACGAGATCCCGCTCACCGTCCGCCCCGAGTACGTCACCGTGCCCGCCTTCGAGGAGAAGGTGTACGCGACGCTGGTGCTCGCCAACCGCACCGACCGCGCCGTCCTCGCGGGCCCGGTCGAGGTCACCGTGGACGACGAGTTCCTGCTCACCGCCGCCCTGCCCACCCTGGCGCCCGGCGGCGTGCGGCGCCTGGGCATCGGCGTCACCGAGAGCATCGAGGTGGCGCGCCGCACCGAGCTGCGCGAGTCCGCCACGGGCATGCTGAAGGGCAACAGCACCGTGCTCGACCACCGGGTGCACGTCCGGCTCGCGAACCGGCTCGGCCGCGCCGTCACGGTGGAGGTCCGCGAGCGCGTGCCGGTCACCTCCGACGCCGAGATCCGGATCGAGGAGCGGGCCGACTGGCACGCCCCGACCGTCTCCACGCCGGAGTGCCCGCCCAGCACCAGGCTCTGGCGGGTCGACCTGCCGCCGGGCGGCAGCGCCGAGCTGGACGGCGGCTACCAGATCAAGATCCCGGCCGGAAAGGCCATCGTCGGCGGAAACCGGAGGAACTGACCATGACCGGAGCAACGATCGGAGGCACGACCGCAGGAGCGCTCGGAGGAGCGACCGGAGCAACGACCGGAGCAACGGCCGGAGCAACGGCCGGAGCAACGGCCGGCGGCGCGCTCGGAGCGACGGCCGGACGCACGACCGGAGAAGCCCCGGCGGCCCTCCCCGTCACCGCCGTCACCTGTCTGGAGGACCGCAGCCAGGTGGAGCGCACGACGACGGTCGACCTCGCCGCGGGCGTCCAGCGGCTGCGGCTCGGCCCGCTCACCGCCCTGGCCGTCGACCGCACCCTGCGCGCCGAGTCCGCCACCCCCGGGGTCCGCGTCCTGGACGCCCGGCTGGTCCGCACCTGGGCCCCGCGCGCGCCGCTGCCGCCCGGCCCGGACGACTCCGAGCTGCGCCACCGGCTGCACCGGCTGGACGCCGAGAGCCGCCTCGCCGACCAGACCCGCGCCCGCCTGGAGGCACGGCTGGCCCTGCTCGCCCAGCTCTCGGCCGACCTGCTGCGCGAGATCGGCGAGGGCGCCGGCGTCGGCGAGCTCGAACGCACCCGCTGGTCCCGCGAGCTGGACCGGGTGGACGCCGAGCGCGACCGCCACGGCGAGGAACTGCGCGCGACGCACTCCCGGCTGCGCCGCCTGGAGCAGGAGCGCTCGCAGGCGCTGACCGCCCTGGACGAGGCCGAGGAGGACCCCGCCGGGCTGACCGCCCACCTGGACCTGACCGTCGAGGCGGCCCGGCCCGGCCCGGCCGAGCTGACCGTCTCCCACCTGGTCCCCTGCGCGCTCTGGCGCCCGTCCTACCGGGCGACCCTGGACGACGGCGGCCTGCGCGTGGAGTCGGAGGCGGTGGTCTGGCAGCGCACCGGCGAGGACTGGACGAACGCCAGGCTGACCTTCTCCACCGCTCGCTCCGCCCTCGCCACCGACCCACCGGCCGTCGCCGAGGACGTCCTGATGCTGCGCGAGCGCACGGACGAGGAGCGCCGCACGGTCGAGGTCGAACTGCGTGAGGAGACGATCAGCGACCTCGGGCCGGCCTCCGGGGTCCCGGGCGTGGACGACGGCGGCGAGGTCCGGGTGCTGCCCGCGCCGGCCCCCGCGACCGTGCCCTCCGACGGGCGGGCGCACCGGGTGCCGCTCGGTGCCTTCACCGGCCCGGCGAGCAGCGAGTACGCCTGCGCCCCGGAGCTGTCCCCGCTGGTCACCCAGGTGGTCCGGTTCCGCAACGCGGCCGGGCACCCGCTGCTGGCCGGCCCGGTCGAGCTGGTCCGCGACAGCGGCTTCACCGGCCGGGGCGAACTGCGCTTCACCGCCACCGGTGCCGACGCCGAGCTCTCCTTCGGCAGTTCGGACGGCTACCGGGTGGTCCGCGAGACCGAGGAGCGCCAGACCACCGCCGGCCTCACCGGCCGCCAGACCACCACCCGCACGGTGCGGCTGCACCTGTCCCGCTTCTCCGGCCCGGAGGAGCACGACGAGCGGATCGTCACGGTGCGCGAGCGGGTGCCCGTCTCCGAGGTGTCGGCGGTGGAGGTCCGGCTGCGCAAGGAGGGGTGCTCCCCGGCCCCGGACGCCTTCGACGCCGAGGGCATCGTCCGCTGGGACGTCCCGCTCGGCCCGGGCGCCCGCCGCACCCTCACCCTGGTGTACGAGATCTCCGCCTCCGCCAAGGTGGCCGGGCTCTGACACCAAGGGCTGTGAGCCGCGGGCTCTGAACGACGGGCTCCGGACACCGCCCGCCCCCCCCTGCCCCCGGCCTACCAGCCCAAGACCTGCCGCGGCCGACCTACCGCGGCCGACCTACCGCGGCCGACGTTCCGACGACGGCCGCTCAGCACCAAACCGGAGACAACGGGTAGAAAAGGAAACATGATCCTCCACCTCGCCCCCCTGGACGACTGGCTGGCCGACCCCGGCCGCCCGTACGCCACCGCCTCGCTGCTCACCGACGGGTTCATCCACTGCTCGGCCGACGAGCGGACGGCGCTCGCGGTGGCCAACGCCTTCTTCGCCGACACCCCCGACCCGCTGATGGTGCTGCTGATCGAGGAGTCGATGGTGGAGCCGATGGTCAAGTGGGAGGCCCCGCACGGCGCCCCGCCGCCCGGGGCCACCCCCGACGTGCTGTTCCCGCACATCTACGGACGGCTGAACCGCTCCGCCGTGGTCGGCCTGGAGAAGGTCGTGCGGGGCCCGGACGGCCGCTGGGCCTCCCTCATCCCCTGGAGCTGAACCCGGGGGCCCGCGCTCACAGCCACCCCCGCTCCCGGGCCGCCATGCCGGCCTGGAAGCGGGTGGTGGCGCCCAGCGAGCGCATCAGGCTCTGCAGGCGGCGCTGGGTGGTCCGGGCGCTCCAGCCGAGCGAGCGGGCGATCGACTCGTCGGTGAGCCCGGCCGCCAGCAGGCCCAGCAGCTTGCGGTGGTCGGCCTCCGGCTCCGCCGACGCGTCCCCGGTGCCGATCGCGGCCTGCAGCTGGACGGCCCGCTCCCACTCCGCCTCGAACAGCGTGTCCAGCGCCTGGAGCAGCGCCGAGGGGTGGATCACGTACGCGGCGTCCAGCACGCTGTCGCCGACGCTGATCGGAATGATCGCCATCCGGTCGTCCGAGATGATCATCTTCATCGGCAGCGTGGGCCGGACCCGCGCCTCCTCGCCGTCCGCGACGCCGACCAGGATGTTCCGCTCCAGCCGCCCGGGCCAGGCCACCGCCTCCCGGTCGTATACCGTCCGGAACTTCACGCCCTCGTGCAGCCGTCGCCGCTGCAGCGGCATCGGCGCCACCGGGTCCTGGATGTACGGCGGGCGGTCGAAACCGCGCACCTGGTACTGGCTGGTCTCGGTGATGTGCTCCAGCCGCTGGGCGATCGCCTCGCCGCCGGTCAGCACCTCCACCGAGTGCGCCGGGTCGGTGTAGCGCGAGGCCTCCCGGAAGGCGTCCATCAGCCGGTGCATCTCGGCCCGGGCCTGCCGCAGCTCGGACTCCCGGTGGCCGATCAGGGTGCCGATCGCGACGTCCGGGGCGACCGCCAGGTAGCGCTGCCGGTCCACCGGCGCCCGGGTGGCCATGCCCTGCTGCGCCAGCCGGTCCAGGGCGCGCACGCCCTGCTGCAGCGTCAGGCCGCAGCCCTCCGCCAGTTCCTCCGCGGTGGACTGCGGGTTGGCCACCAGCGCCGCGTACACCTGCCCGTCCGGCTCGGCCAGTCCCAGTGTGCCGAGGGCCTGTCCGCTGGCCCGCCCCAGTGGTGCATCGGACACGACGCCGTTCCCCCTGTTCGCCTGTGATCCGCCCCACCGGCGCCCGTGCTGGCGCAGTCCCGCCACACGGCGGGTGGTGGCCCGGTGGCCATCCTCGGCCACGGGTCACGGCGCTGACAAGGCCGTGACCAGCGGTTGCGTCCCGGCTCACACGACCCTCACGACCCGCACGAACCGGACACCCCGTACGCCGACGACGCCGGCCCAGCGCGCCGACGCCCGCCCCCGCACGGCAGAGGGGCCCCCGGCCGCACCACGGCGACCGGGGGCCCCTCCGGGCTGGCGAACGCGACGGCCTACAGGCCGACCTCGCGCATCAGCTGGCCGACCTCCGGGTTGGTCAGGCGGCGCAGCCAGCCCGACTTCTGGTCGCCCAGGGCGATCGGGCCGAAGTGGGTGCGCACCAGCTTCTCGACCGGGAAGCCTGCCTCGGCCAGCATCCGGCGGACGATGTGCTTGCGACCCTCGTGCAGGGTCACCTCGACCAGGTAGTTCTTGCCGACGTTGGAGATCACCTTGAAGCTGTCGGCGCGGGCGTAGCCGTCCTCCAGCTCCACGCCCTGGGCCAGCTGCTTGCCCAGGTCGCGCGGGATCGGGCCCTGGATGGCGGCCAGGTAGGTCTTGGTCACGCCGTAGCGCGGGTGGGTGAGGCGGTGGGCCAGCTCGCCGTGGTTGGTGAGCAGGATGATGCCCTCGGTCTCGGTGTCCAGGCGGCCGACGTGGAACAGCCGGGTCTCCCGGTTGGTCACGTAGTCGCCCAGGCACTGGCGGCCGTCCGGGTCCTCCATGGTGGAGACCACGCCGGCCGGCTTGTTCAGCGCGAAGAACAGGTAGGACTGGGTGGCGACGGTCAGGCCGTCCACCTTGATCTCGTCGTTCTGCGGGTCGACCCGCTTGCCCTGCTCGGTCACGAGCTTGCCGTTGACCTCGACCCGGCCCTGCTCGATCAGCTCCTCGCAGGCGCGGCGGCTGCCGACGCCGGCCCGGGCCAGCACCTTCTGCAGGCGCTCGCCCTCGGGCTCGCCGAACGTCTTGGGCAGCTTGACGGCCGGCTTGTCGTGCCGGGCGAGGACGGCGTCCTCGATCTTGGCCTGCAGCTCGCGCGAGCGCTGCGGCTGGCGGCGCGGGTCGCCCGGGGCGCCCTGGCCCTCACGGCGCGGACGCGGGGCCGGGCCGGGGCGCCGGCCGGTGTAGCCGCCGCGGGCGGGGGTGGCGTTGGGGCCGCCGCCGTACTCGGGGCGGTCGTACTTGCGCTCCTCGGGCCGCAGCGGACGGTCCGGGTACCGGCGGTCGTCGCGCCGGTCGTCACGACGGCTGTCGCGACGGTCGTCCCGCCCGTACGAACCGGAGCCGCCGCGCGAGCCCGAGCCCGAGCCCGAACCGCCACGGCCGCCGCCCCCGTAGGAGCCACCGCCGTACGAACCCCCGCGCGAGCCCGAGCCGCCGCGGCCACTGCCGCTGCCGCCGTAGGAGCCGCCGCCCCGGCCCCCGCCCTGCCCGCCACGACCGCTCCCGCCGCCGCTGCTGTTCCTGCCGTTGCCACTGCTACGCATCAAAGTGTCCGTACGTCGTTCCGTCTGGGATGTGCGGTCGTTTCGGCCGACCTCACCGCCCCCTACCGATCGGGCCCGGCCCGACCGGCCTCGCCACTGCCGTCCGCGGCCTGCGCGGCAGCGGCGGCGACCGCCTCCGCGATCATCGTGCCCTCCAGGGACTCCGCTTCCACGTCGTCGACCTCGGGCAGGAAGGGAGCGAGCTCCGGCAGCTCGTCCAGGCCGCGGAGCCCCATCCGTTCCAGGAAGTAGTTCGTCGTCCGATACAGGATCGCACCTGTTTCGGGCTCGGATCCGGCCTCTTCCACCAGTCCTCGCTGTACCAGGGTACGCATCACGCCGTCACAGTTCACACCGCGGACGGCGGAAACCCGGGATCTGGACACCGGCTGCCGGTAGGCGACCACCGCCAGGGTCTCCAGCGCGGCCTGGGTCAGCCGGGCCTGCCGGCCGTCCAGGAGGAAGCGGTCGACGGCCTCGGAACAGGTCTCCCGGCTGTAGAAGCGCCAGCCGCCGGCCACCGGCCGCAGGTCGAAACCGCGGCCCTGGGCGGTGTACTCGGCGGACAGCTCGCGCAGCGCCGCCGCCACCTCGGCCCGGGGCCGCTCCAGCGTCTCGGCCAGCCGCTCCGCCGTCACCGGCTCGTCGACGACCATCAGGACCGCCTCCAGCTCGGCCCGCAGCCCGGGGCCGGACGCCTGCTCGACGCCGGAAGTCGGCGGGGCCGACTTCTGGTGCACCACCCAGGCCCCCGGGCCCACCGGCTGCTCCTGCCCCTGCCCCTGCCCCTGCCCCTCAGACTCCTCCGGCTCCTCCGGCTCCTCCGGCTCCTCCGGCTCCGCGAAGCCCACCGGCCGCACCGGGTCCGGCAGCAGCGCGAAGACCGGCTCCAGCCACTCCTCGGCCCGGGGCTGCCCCGGCAGCCCCAACGGGCGCCGCACCGGCCGCCCTCCCTCGTTCCCGCCGCTCATCGCCGCTCGTCCTCCTCCGCCTCGCCCGAGGTCCCTCCCACGGCGTCTCCGGTGCCGGATCCCGTGCCGGCTCCCCGGTCCGCTCCCCCGTGTTCTCCCGCCGGCCGGTCGAACTCGTCCGTCACCTCGACCACGCCCCGGCCCTCCTCGGCCACCCAGCGCACCCGCAGCTCGCCGAGCGCGTCCGGCTGGTCGAAGGCGAGCACCTGCTCCCGGTAGAGCTCCAGCAGCGCCAGGAAGCGGGCGACCACGACCAGCGTGTCCGGCGCGTCCGCCACCAGCCGCTGGAACGTCGCCTCGCCCAGCTCGGTGAGCAGCCCGACCACCAGCCCGGCCTGCTCCCGCACGCTGACCGGCGGGGTGTGGATGTGGTCCACGTACACGACCGGCTTCGGCCTGGGCTCCATCGCCTTGGCCGCCAGCTCGGCGAGCCGCTGCGGACCGATGGTGACGACCACCTCCGGCAGCAGCTCCGCATGCCGCGGCTCCAGGCCGACGGTGCGCGGGCGCCGGTTCAGTTCGGCGGCCCAGCGCTCGCCGAACAGCGCCGCCGCACGCTTGTACGCCCGGTACTGCAGCAGCCGCGCGAACAGCAGGTCACGGGCCTCCAGCAGGGCCAGGTCCTCCTCGTCCTCGACCTCCGCCACGGGCAGCAGCCGGGCGGCCTTGAGGTCGAGCAGGGTGGCGGCCACCACCAGGAACTCGGTCGCCGCGTCCAGGTCCCAGTCCGGGCCCATCGCCCGGATGTGCGCCATGAACTCGTCCGTGACCGTGGCCAGAGCCACCTCGGTGACGTCCATCTTGTGCTTGGCGATGAGGCTGAGCAGCAGGTCGAAGGGGCCCTCGAAGTTGTCCAGCCGCACCCGGAACCCGCCCCGGGACCCGTTCTCGGTCGCGCTCGCGGTGGTTTCGGCTGGTTCGGCGGTGCTCGGCATGACGGTCCATCTTCACCCGCCTCCGCGGCCCGCCCCGCCCCGGGCCCCTCGACACGCCGCCCGACGGCCCCGTGCGCGGCCCCGGCCCGGCCCACAGACCCGCGTCCCCGGCCGCACCGGGCCCGACCCGGGCGCGGGCCCCGCAGCCCCGGAAACCGCCCTCCAGCGCCGTCCAGCGCCCTGAAACGCCCTGCGCCGCCCGCCGCTGCCCTCGGCCGAGGCGATCGGGGGACCATGAGCCCGGCTCATGGTCCCCACTCATGGTCCCGGCCCGCAGCACCGACCC
Source organism: Kitasatospora sp. NPDC086791 (assembly GCF_040685975.1). NCBI lineage: Bacteria > Bacillati > Actinomycetota > Actinomycetes > Kitasatosporales > Streptomycetaceae > Kitasatospora > Kitasatospora sp. NPDC086791. The sequence continues at coordinate 25,708 of NZ_JBFBOC010000041.1, forward strand.
ATGAGCGCAACTCATGACCGCCGGACATGAGCGCATCTCATGCCCCTCGCCCATGAACGCAACTCATGACGGCCGACATGAGCGTGCCTCATGCCCCTCGCCCATGAACGAGCCTCATGGCCCTCGGCGCCCGGCTTGCAGCCCCCGCCCCGGGGTGACGACCCCACGAGCGCGCCTCATGACCCTCAGTGCCCGACCACACACCGGCTGCACCCGGCCGCCCACCAGCGGCACACCAGCCACTCACCGGCCGCTCACCGGCCGCACGTCCAGCGGCCTCCGGCGCCGGGCCCAAGGCCGCTCGGCGCCCCCCTCGGCGTCCCTGCCGGGTCCGCCCTGCCGCCACCGGGTCGGCTGTACCGCCGGACCCGCCCGCCGCGCCCTACCGCCCGCGCAGGCGCCGAACCAGGATCGAGGCTTCGCCGCGCTGCTCCAGGTCCGCCAGGACGACCGCGATGGCCTCCCGGACGATCCGTCCGCGGTCCACGGCCAGCCCGTGCTCACCACGCAGGACCAGCCGGGCGTGCTCCAGGTCCATGAGCTCCTCGGCGGACACGTACACGGTGATCTTCTCGTCGTGCCGCTCGCGCCCGCTGGGCCGGCGCGGCGCGCGGCCGCGCGGACGCGCACGCCCGGCGGCACCGGCCTGTTCCTCGGCGCCCCCCGCGTGCGCCCGGATCGCCGGAGCGCCCGGCCCGGCCTGGACCCCGCCCGACCGCTGGCCGGGCGGCTGCGCGGACGCCGGCACGGCGCCCGGCGACTGCTGCTCCGGCGCCGGCTGCCGGTCACCCTGCGCGCCCTGGGACCCCTGCGTGCCCTGGTACCCGTGGGGTCCCTGCGGTCCCTGGGCGGACTCGGTACCCTCGGCGCCGTCCGCACCGTTGACGGTCCGCGCGGTCTCCGGTCTGGATGCCTCGGCGGCCGGACGCGGCGCGAGGGAGGGCGACAGCGCCATCCCCCCGGTGGTCCGGAACAGCTCGTCGGCACCCGGGAGACTCACTCGGCGGGGCGGCACCGGTCGAGCACCTCCCTGGCGAGCTGGCGGTAGGCGGCGGCACCGACCGAGTTGGTGGCGTAGGTGGTGATGGGCTCGCCGGCGACGGTGGTCTCCGGGAAGCGCACGGTCCGCCCGATGACGGTGTGGAAGACGTGCTCGCCGAACGCCTCGACGACCCGCGCCAGCACCTCACGGCTGTGCACGGTGCGCGAGTCGTACATGGTCGCGAGGATGCCGTCCAGGCGCAGCTCGGGGTTGAGCCGCTCGCACACCTTCTCGATGGTCTCGGTCAGCAGCGCGACACCGCGCAGCGCGAAGAACTCGCACTCCAGCGGAACGATCACGCTGTGAGCGGCCGTCAGCGCATTGACCGTCAGCAGGCCCAGCGAGGGCTGGCAGTCGATGATGACGTAGTCGTAGTCGGGCAGCAGCGGCTTCAGGGCGCGCGCCAGCGCGGACTCCCGGGCCACCTCGCTGACCAGCTGCACCTCGGCGGCGGAGAGGTCGATGTTGGACGGCAGCAGGTCCATGCCCGGGACCGCGGTCTTCAGCAGCACCTCATCGGCCGTCATTCCACGCTCCATGAGCAGGTTGTAGACGGTGACATCGAGCTCCATCGGGTTGACGCCGAGGCCGACCGAGAGCGCGCCCTGCGGGTCGAAGTCGACGAGCAGCACCCGGCGGCCGTACTCGGCCAGCGCCGCCCCCAGGTTGATGGTCGACGTGGTCTTGCCAACGCCGCCCTTCTGGTTGCACATGGCGATGATCTGGGCGGGGCCGTGCTCGGCGACCGGCGCGGGGATCGGGAAGTACGGCAGCGGACGGCCGGTCGGGCCGACCCGCTCGCGGCGCTGGCGCGCGGCGTCCGGGGCCAGCGTGGCGGCGTACTCCGGGTCCGGCTCGTACTCGGCGTCGGGGTCGTCGTAGGCGCCGTAGGCGAACTCGCTGTAGGCCAGGCCGTAGGCCGCCAAGTCGGCGTCGTGATCGGTCACCGTGGTCACCTGCGCTGTGTTCTGGCGTGCTTCGAAGGTGCGGAGTGCGACCGAGCCGACCTCGGCCGAACCCACGGAGGGCTGCCGGGCCCCGGGCTCCACACTCGGCTGGCCGGCGGTGTGCTCCGCCAGTCCTGGCTGACCACCCCCGGGAGCAATTGTCGACTCATTCACAAGTCGTCTTACCTCCTTGGGCATCCAGGACTCTATGTCGATTCGTCAGCGTGGCAGCATGCCGACGGTTTGCGACTCTAGGCCGTTCAAGGCGTTCGCAGCAACACAATCCACGGTAGTGGGCAGGATGTGTCGACTGTCGGGCGGGCTGCTGTCAAGGGTTCGGCGGGGCGCTGACCCCATCGTTTCTGCGGGCGGGTGACACGCCCGCCGGAAATTGACGACAGAGCGACCAACCCGGTCCACCCGCTGTTCACGGGCACGGCGAAGCCCCCGACCCGAAGGGATCGGGTCGGGGGCGAACGACCGCCGCGCGGTCAGGGGGTTCAGGCGAGCACGCTCTCCAGCGAGACCGACTCCAGGCCGAAGGCCTCGGCCACGGCCGGGAAGGTGATCTGGCCCTCGTGCACGTTCAGGCCCTTGGCGAGCGCCGGGTCGCGGCGCAGCGCCTCCTTCCACCCGCGGTTCGCCAGCTCGATGACGTACGGCAGCGTGGCGTTGGTCAGCGCGTAGGTGGAGGTGTTCGGGACGGCGCCCGGCATGTTGGCCACGCAGTAGAAGACCGAGTCGTGGACCTGGAAGGTCGGGTCGTCGTGCGTGGTCGGGTGCGAGTCCTCGAAGCAGCCGCCCTGGTCGATGGCGATGTCGACGAGCACGGAGCCCGGCTTCATGCGGGAGACCAGCTCGTTGGTGACGAGCTTCGGGGCCTTGGCGCCCGGGATCAGCACGGCGCCGATGACCAGGTCGGCGTCGAGGACGGCCTTCTCCAGCTCGAAGGAGTTGGACATGATGGCCTTGATCTTCGTGCCGAAGATGCGGTCGGCCTCGCGCAGCTTGTTGATGTCGCGGTCGAGCAGGGTCACGTCGTAGCCCATGCCGATGGCGATGGTGGCCGCGTGCCAGCCGGAGACGCCACCGCCGATGACGACGGCCTTGGCCGGGTGGGTGCCGGGCACGCCACCGGGCAGCACGCCGCGGCCGCCGGCCGGACGCATCAGGTGGTACGAGCCGACCTGCGGGGCGAGGCGGCCCGCGACCTCGGACATCGGGGCGAGCAGCGGCAGCGCGCCGTTGGCCTGCTGCACGGTCTCGTACGCGATGGCGGTGGTGCCCGAGGCGATCAGCGCGTCGGTGCCGGCCCGGTCGGCCGCCAGGTGCAGGTACGTGAAGACGGTCTGGCCCTTGCGCAGCCGGTGGTACTCGGAGGCGATGGGCTCCTTGACCTTCAGCAGCAGGTCGGCAGTGGCCCACACCTCGTCGGCGGTGGGGAGGATGGTGGCGCCGGCGGCCACGTACTCCTCGTTGGGGATCGAGGAGCCGAGACCGGCGTTGTCCTCGATGTAGACCTCGTGTCCGTTGCGGACGAGCTCATGCACGCCGGCGGGCGTGATGGCCACGCGGTACTCGTGGTTCTTGACCTCGCGGGGGATGCCGACCTTCACGGCTAAACACGTCCTCTTGCCATGGGGGTCCCGACCGGAGAAGACCGGTGGGTGACGCGCACGTGGGGAAGCCTCCGGGCAGCCCGGGGCGGGGATCGCTGCGCGACTAGGTCCGAGTGTAATGAAGCCCAGTCGGCGTGTCAGCCTTCCAAAGTGAATAATTTTCCCGCACACATTGGCAGGTTCGTAGGCTTCCCCTGCGACTTACCCGCCAAAGACGTCGTAACCAGGCATCTTCGACAATACCTCCGAAAGGCCCATCACCACCCGGCGTCGACCCGTTCCCGCAGGTCCGCGAGGGCCGCCCCGACGGCTTCCCGGGCACGTTCGTCGCCGAGCCTGCGCAGCACCGCGAGGGCCGCCCGGTACTCCCGGTCCGCCTCGTCGAAGCGGCGCTGGGCGGTGTGCGCCTCGGCCACCCGGGCCAGCAGCCGGGCCTCGGCCGCGTGGTCCCCGAGCGACTGCCGCAGACCGAGCGCCCGTCCGTACCAGTCGGCGGCGCGCACCGCGTCGCCGAGCGCCCGGTGGCAACCGGCCGCACCCTCCAGGGCGCGTGCGCAGAGCGGTTCGTCGTCGGCCTTCCGGGCGTGCTCCAGGGCGGCCCGGTAGTGCGCCGCGGCCTGCTCCCAGCGGCCCGCCGCGACCTGCAGGTCGGCCAGGTTGAGCAGCGCCGCCGAGGCCCGGCGCGGCCGGCCGTTGCGCTCGGCGACGGTCAGCACCAGCTCGTGCAGCCGGTAGAGGTCCGCGGGGGCGGCGGCGCCGGTCAACGGCAGTGCCCGCAGCAGCGCGGTGACCAGCCGCCCGGCCGAACCGTCCAGGTCGCCCTGGCCGATCGCGTCGGCCACCGCGCCCAGCAGCAGCTCCCGCTCGCCGAGCAGCCACCCGCGGGCGTGCTCGGCCGAGCGCAGCCGCAGCGCGGCCGGCAGCGGATCGGGGGCGGGGGCGCCCTCGGGGTCGAGCAGCGCGCGGGCCGCCTCGGTGAGCCGGACCAGCCGCTCCAGCAGCCGGGCCCGGGCGAGTTCGGTCTCGGCCGGCCGGTCCTCCTGCTCGCGCAGCCGGACCAGGCGGGGGTAGAGCCGCCCCGGCACCCGGTAGCGCGGGGTGCCGTCGGCGGCCGGCGCCTCCTCGCCGAGCAGTTCCCGCTCGGCGAGCGCGGCCAGGGTGACCGCCGCGTCCGGCACCGGGCAGCCGACCAGGGCGGAGGCGGTGCGCGGGTCGGCGGTCTGCGCCGGGGCCAGGGTGAGGGTGCGCAGCATCCGTGCCTGGGCAGCCGGGAGGCTCCGGTACAGCAGGGTGAACGCGCCGAGCAGCGGGTCGTTGTCGGGGACGGGCACCGGCTCGGCCGGCTCCGGGCCGGGCTTGACCCAGGCCGCCGGATCGCCCGCCGACTCGACGCCGGGAGCGGCCCCGCCCTCCTCCCCCTTGTTCTTGGACGCCTTCTCGGGAGCGTTTCCCGGCGCCTTCCCCGTCCCCTTCTTCAGTGCGTCCTTCGACGTCCTCGGGGTGTCCTTCGACACATCCCTCGCAGCATCCTGCGCGGCACCCTTGGCACCCGGGGCGCCACCCGAAGTGCCCGCCGCCGGGGCCGGCTCCTCCCCGACCACCCGGGTGAGCTCGCGCGCCGCGTCGGTGACCGCGGTCTTCGCGTTCCCGCGCAGCCACCCCGCCATCAGCCGCAGCGCGGCCGGCCGGGCGGCACAGGCCTCCGCCAGGTCGGCCGCGCCGACCGGGTCGCAGGAGACCCGGGTGCCGCCGACCAGGTCGGCCAGGAGTTCGCCGGAGGCCGTCCGGTCCAGCCCGCCGAGGATCACCGGGTCGATGTCCTCGATGCCGGTGAGCGGCCCGGCGGTGGTGGCGAGCACCAGGCAGCCGGGCTCGTCGGCGAGCAGCGGCCAGACCTGCCCGGCGTCCCGCACGTCGTCCAGGACGAGCAGCACCCGCAGTCCCGCGAGTGCCTCGCGCAGCGCGACGCAGCCCGGCTCGTCCCGCCCGTCCTCGACCGCCCCGGGCAGCGGCACGGCCGCTTCCGGGTCGAGCTGCTCCAGCAGCAGCCGGGCGGCCCGGGCGGGCGGCACCCGCCCGCCGTCCGGGGCGGACAGCCGGGCGAACAGCACGCCGTCCGGGTAGTCGGCCGCGGCGGTACGGGCGAAGCGCGCGGCCAGCGTGGTCCGCCCGGAGCCGGGGCGTCCGGCCAGCACCAGGACCGGGCAGCGACCGCTCGCCGGGCGGGCGGCGGCCGCCCGCAGCGCGGCGAGTTCGGCGCGCCGCCCGACGAACAGCGTGGGCCCGGCCGGGAGCCGCTCCAGGCCCGGGACGGCGCCGGCGGGCGCGTCCGGTCCGGGGTCCATCGTCGCCGTCTTCCTCGCCACCCGTGCCACTCCCGACGTCGTGCCCGCTCGGCATCCGGCGCTCGGCATCCGGCGCTCGGCGTCCGGACCGGGCGCCCGGTGCTCAGCGGAGGCGGCCCGGGACGGGCGCCCTGTCTGCGAAGCGTAGTTCGACCGTCCGGCTCATCCGAGGTGACATCCGGTCGTACGAACCGGCAAATCACCCGGGCGAATCAACCGGGCGGTTCGTTCACGCCTCGACGGGCCGGGCCGGAGCCCCGCGCCGCCCACACCTCACAGGGCCGCGGCGGAGCCAGGCGCCGCTCACGCGCCGGAGCCACATGCCGCTCACGCGCCGAAGCACCGCGCCGCCCACGCCCCGGAGCGACGCGGATCAGGACTCGAAGGGCCGGGCCGGCCACGGCGAGTCCGCCGGGCGCAGCGCGTCCAGCCCGCCCGGCCCGGTGAGCGCGGCGTGCACGGCGAGGGTGCCGGTGACCAGGGTCGGGTTGTGCAGCCGCCCGGCCTGGATCAGTCCGATCAGTTCCGGCACCGGCACCCAGGCGACCTCGATCTCCTGTTCCTCCCCCTCCGCCGCGTAGCGCTCGCCCTCGGCCGCCGACAGGTCGGTGGCCAGGAACATCCGCAGCGCCTCGTCGGTGCCGCCCGGGGAGGTGTAGTAGTCGGCGAGGATCCGCCAGCTACCGGCCTCGCAGTGCGCCTCCTCGTACAGCTCGCGCTGCGCGGCGTGCCACGGGTTCTCGCCGGGGACGTCGAGCAGGCCGGCCGGCAGCTCCCAGAGCCGCTGGCGCACGGGGTGGCGGTACTGGCGCAGGACCAGCACGCGCTGCTCGTCGTCCAGGGCGAGCACCGAGACCGAACCGGGGTGCGTCTGGTAGTCACGGCGGGCCCAGCTGCCGTCGGGCATCCGGACCTCTTCGCTGCGCACACCGGTGACCTTGCCCTGGAACGGGGTCCCGGTCGCCCGGACCTCCCACTCCTCGGCCACGTCGGCGATCACCAGGTGGCTCTGCTCGTCCATCGCTCTCCCCTTTTCGTCAGTACGACACAATCTAACGCCGGACGGCGGCCCCGCGGGAATCGCGGGGCCGCCGTCCGGTGAACGGCCGAGGCCGGGAGAGGAAAACTACTCGGAGGCCGCGGTCTTGATCTCGATGGCGGCCTTGACCAGGCCCGCGAACAGCGGGTGCGGGCGGGTCGGGCGGGACTTGAGCTCCGGGTGGGCCTGGGTGGCCACCAGGTAGGGGTGCACGTCCCGCGGGTACTCGACGTACTCCACCAGGTCGCCCTTGGGCGAGAGGCCGGAGAACTGCAGGCCGGTCTTCTCCAGGTCCGCGCGGTAGGCGTTGTTGACCTCGTAGCGGTGGCGGTGGCGCTCCTCGACGTACTGCTCGCCGCCGTAGACCTCGCGGACGATCGAGCCCTCGGCGAGCTTGGCCGGGTACAGGCCCAGGCGCATGGTGCCGCCCAGGTCGCCCTTGCCGTCGACGATGGCCAGCTGCTCGGCCATGGTGGAGACGACCGGGTGCTTGGCGGCGGCGTCGAACTCGGTGGAGTTGGCCTCGGGCAGGCCGGCCAGGTTGCGGGCCGCCTCGATGACCACGCACTGCAGGCCCAGGCACAGGCCCAGCAGCGGGACCTTGTTCTCCCGGGCGAAGGTGATGGCGCCGACCTTGCCGTTGACGCCGCGGTCGCCGAAGCCGCCGGGGATGCAGATCGCGTCCACGTCGCCGAGCTGCTCGCGGGCGCCCTCGGGCGTCTCGCAGTCGTCCGAGGTGACCCACTTGATCTCGACCCGGGCGTTGTTGGCGAAGCCGCCGGCGCGCAGCGCCTCGGTCACCGACAGGTAGGCGTCCGGCAGGTCGATGTACTTGCCGACCAGGGCGACCTTGACGATGTGCTGCGGCTCGTGGACGCGGCGCAGCAGGTCGTCCCAGGTGGTCCAGTCCACGTCGCGGAACGGCAGGTCCAGCCGGCGCACCACGTAGGCGTCCAGGCCCTCGCCGTGCAGCACCTTGGGGATGTCGTAGATCGACTTGGCGTCGATGGCCGCGACCACGGCCTCCTCGTCCACGTCGCACATCAGCGAGATCTTGCGCTTGATCGCCTGCGGGACCTCACGGTCGGCGCGCAGCACGATGGCGTCCGGCTGGATGCCGATGTTGCGCAGCGCGGCGACGGAGTGCTGGGTGGGCTTGGTCTTGAGCTCGCCCGAGGGGCCGATGTACGGCAGCAGGGAGACGTGCACGAAGAACACGTTGTCGCGGCCGACCTCGTGGCGGACCTGGCGGACGGCCTCCAGGAACGGCAGCGACTCGATGTCGCCGACGGTGCCGCCGACCTCGGTGATCACCACGTCGACGTCCTCGGTCGCCATCCGGCGGATCCGGGACTTGATCTCGTTGGTGATGTGCGGGATGACCTGGACGGTGTCGCCCAGGTACTCGCCGCGGCGCTCCTTGGCGATGACGGTCGAGTACACCTGGCCGGTGGTGACGTTCGCCGAGCCGTGCAGGTTGGTGTCCAGGAACCGCTCGTAGTGGCCGATGTCCAGGTCGGTCTCGGCGCCGTCGTCGGTGACGAACACCTCACCGTGCTGGAAGGGGTTCATCGTGCCCGGGTCCACGTTCAGGTACGGGTCGAGCTTCTGCATCGTCACGCGCAGGCCGCGGGCCTTGAGCAGCGCGCCGAGGCTGGAGGCGGTGAGGCCCTTGCCGAGCGAAGAGGCGACACCCCCGGTGACGAAGAGGTGCTTGGTCGTCACGGCTCGGCCGTTCGCTGCCTTGCCGGAATGGGGCTGTGCCAAGAGGGGGCTCCCGTGGGTCGCGTGTCGAAGAAGACGTGGGCGGGAGGCTCGGGGGTCGCCGGGCGACGGAGGCAGGTGCGGTGCACCGCGCTCGGGGGGTCGCCGGTTCGGCTGGTCCGGGGCGTTTGATCCCGCCGGTCCACGGGATACCAGGGTAACAGTGCCCCGGCCGGGACGCCGTTCGGGCCGCGCGCGCGGGACCGGGGGCGCACGCCGGGCGCACCACCGGCGCATCATCCGCCGCAGGTGTCACACCGGTCGCACCACCGGTCGGACCGGGCCAGCCAGGGGTTTCCGTCCGGGTCATGCCGGGCCCTCCGGACAGACCACCCGGAGGTGATCCTTCCGGACCATCCTGCGCCACGCCCTCGCGATGCACGGCATTTCCGCCGAATTGCGGCGCCACACCGGGCGGCGCCCGCGTGCTTCGCCCCTTTCGTCCGTCGTAAGCTGCTCGGACGCATCGCCGACAGCACGAGCACGCGGAGGGCGTGGGAGGGTCAGGACGCTCCCGGTCCCCGATGCGCGACCGGACCTCCCCGCGTTCCAGCTCTCCCCACCCACTCCAGGGGCTCGACCGAGCCCCGCGCGGACACTCCAGCAAGGCCTGCCACCACCCCCCGGCAGACCGGACGTCCCGGGGTGGACCTCCGGCCCCGCAGACCGCTCGCTCCCTCGTCTCGCCGATGCCCTGACCACATTGCGAACTGGAGATCCACGTGGCCGGCCGTATCGAGGACTACGCACTCATCGGGGACATGCAGACCGCTGCCCTGGTCAGCAGGGACGGGGCGGTGGACTGGCTCTGCCTGCCCCGCTTCGACTCGCCGGCCGTGTTCGCCGGTCTGCTCGGCACCGATGAACACGGCTTCTGGCGGATCGGCCCCGCCGAAGCCGTCCGGACCGAGGTCCCCGCCCCCGCCACGGCCCCCACCAGCACGGGCCGGGTCCGCGCCGCCGAGGCCGGGGACCTGCGCGTGCCCCCGCCCACCGCCGCCGCCCCCGCCGTGCCCGCCGACCGCCGCCGCTACCGGGGCGACTCGCTGATCCTCGAACAGGAGTGGGACAGCCAGGGGGGCACCGTCCGGGTGATCGACTTCATGCCGCCGCGCCCGCTGGCCGGCAAGGACGCCGTCCCCCAGGTGATCCGGATCGTCGAGGGCGTGGCCGGCACCGTCCGAATGCGCTCGGCGCTGCGGATGCGCTTCTCCTACGGCCGGATCGTCCCCTGGGTGCACCGCGTCGAGCAGGCCGACGGCGGTCACCGCACCGTCGCCGTCGCCGGACCCGACTCGGTCTGGCTGGACGGCGAGGCCGAGACCTACGGCCGCGACCTCACCACCTACGCCGACTTCACCGTCGCCGCCGGCGAGCGGATCGCCTTCGCCCTCACCTGGCAGGCCTCCCACCTGGACCCGCCCAGGACCCCGGACGCCGAGGTGCTGCTCGACGCCACCGCCGACTTCTGGCACGAGTGGGCCGACCAGTGCACCTACCAGGGCCCCTACCGCGAGGCCGTGGTCCGCTCCCTGATCACCCTCAAGGGCCTCACCTACGCCCCCACCGGCGGCATCGTCGCCGCCCCGACCACCTCGCTGCCCGAGGACATCGGCGGCGAGCGCAACTGGGACTACCGCTACACCTGGCTGCGCGACGCCGCGATCACCCTCTCCTCCCTGCTGCGCACCGGCTACCGCGACGAGGCCAAGGCCTGGCGCGAGTGGCTGCTGCGGGCCGTCGCCGGCGACCCGGAGAACCTGCAGATCATGTACGGCATCGCGGGCGAGCGCGAGCTCACCGAGTCCTCGCTGGACTGGCTGCCCGGCTACGAGGGCTCGCAGCCCGTCCGGGTCGGCAACGGCGCCGCCGGACAGCTCCAACTCGACGTCTACGGCGAGGTGGTGGAGGCCCTGCACCTGGCCCACATGACCGGACTGGTCCGCAACGACCACGCCCACCACCTCCAGCTGCGCCTGATCGAGTACCTGGAGGAGCACTGGCAGGAGCCGGACGAGGGCATCTGGGAGGTGCGCGGCCCGCGCCGGCACTTCGTCCACTCCAAGGTGATGGCCTGGGTCGCCGTCGACCGCACCATCAAGCTGCTGGAGCAGACCCCCGAGGACGCACCCGAGGACACCCCCGCCGACGGCCACCTGGAGCGCTGGCGCGAGCTGCGCGACACCATCCACCGGGACGTCTGCGAGCGCGGCTACGACCCGGAGCGCAACACCTTCACCCAGTACTACGGCGGCCGGGAGCTGGACGCCTCGCTGCTGCTGATCCCCCAGGTCGGCTTCCTGCCTCCGGACGACAAGCGGGTGATCGGCACCATCGAGGCGATCCAGCGCGAACTGTCCACCGAGGACGGCTTCGTGCTGCGCTACCCGACCCACGACGATTCGAGCGGCGACCACGTCGAGAACGTCGACGGCCTGTCCGGCCACGAGGGCGCCTTCCTGGCCTGCTCGTTCTGGCTGGCCGACGACCTCGCCATGATCGGCCGGGTGCAGGAGGCCCGCGACCTGTTCGACCGGCTGCTCTCGCTGCGCAACGACGTCGGCCTGCTCGCCGAGGAGTGGGACCCGCGGCTCAAGCGCCAGGTCGGCAACTTCCCGCAGGCCTTCAGCCACGTCCCGCTGATCGACACCGCGCTGCGGCTGACCGCCTGCGGCGCCGCCTACCTGTCCGCCCAGCCGGACGGCCTGGGCGCCGACCGGGTCGAGCAGGCCACGGTCTAGCCGCGCTGCACCAACTCGTCGTAGGTGCTGAGCACCTGGGCGACGGTGGCGGCCTCGTCCGGCCAGGTCTCGGCCTGCTGCCGGCCGGCCGCCGCCAGCCGCTCGCGGCGGGCCGGGTCGGACAGCAGTCCGCGCACCGCGTCGCCGAGCGCGACCGGGTCGCCGGAGGCCACCAGCACGGCGGCGTCGCCGACCAGTTCGGGGATGCCGCCGACGGCGGTGGAGACCACCGGCACCCCGGCCCGCATCGCCTCCTGCACCACCAGCGAGCGGGCCTCCCAGCGGCTGGAGAGCACCACCACGTCGGCGGCGGCCAGCAGGTCGGGCACGTCGGTGCGGTAGCCGAGCAGGCGCACCGGCAGCTTCTCGGCGGTCACCCGCTCCCGCAGCGCGCCCGCCTCCGGGCCGTCCCCGGCGAGCAGCACCAGCGGCTCCGGGTCCAGCGCGGACAGCTCCCGGGTGGCGTCCAGCAGCAGCCCGAAGGCCTTCTGCGGGACGAGCCGGCCCACCGCCAGCACCAGCGGGCGGTCCGGTCCGCCGCCGAGCAGTTCGGCGCGCGCCCCGGCCCGGCCGAGCCGGCCCTCGGGCATCGGCGGGGCGGCCACCGGCCCCAGCCGGGCGTCGGTGGCACCCAGCTCGCGGGCCCGGGCGACCAGGTCGGAGGAGGCGCCGAGGACCAGGTCGGCGGCGCGCGCGACCCGGCGCTCCATCAGCCGCTGCAGGCGGCGCTCCATGCCGGTGGCCAGCAGCGCGTGGTGCGAGGTCACGACCAGCGGGGTCTCCGGGCGCAGGCCCGGGAAGCGGCCGGCGGTGCGCAGCGCGAGGTCGGAGAGCAGCCCGGCGCGCAGCCCGTGGGCGTGCACCACGTCGGCGCCGGTGAAGGCCCGGCGCAGCTCACCGATCGCGGTGGCGTCGCTGCGGGCGCCCGCGGTGGGGGTGATGTCGACGGTGTGGAACCTGGCACCCGTGCGGGAGAAGCCGAACAGCGCGTCCGTGCCGGCCGGCGCGCAGACCGTGACGATCACCCCGTGCGCGACCAGGCCCTGCGCCAGGGAGCGTACGTGCGCACCGATGCCGCCGGTGCTGGCGGCCAGGACGAGTACCACGTGCAGCTGCCCCGGTTCCGGGGCGGCCGCGGTGGCCCGGGCGGCGGAATGGTCCACGTCGTCTCGCATCCGACTCGATCAGGTTCGCGCGCCGCTTCGCGAGGATTGCCCGCCCGGCGGCGCTCGGGGCTGGGAAGCCAGTGTCCAGCGGCCACCATGCCAGGTCGGCGGCCCTCTTGGACAGTCGGCGCCACCGGGGCGCGTCGCCGACGGTCCGCGGGGGCCGCCGCCGACGGCTACCGGCGGCGCGGGGCCCGGGCGGTGGCCAGCAGCTCCTCGGCGTGGGCGCGGCCCAGCTCGGAGTCCTCCAGGCCGGCCAGCATCCGGGAGAGTTCGCGCACCCGCTCCTCGTCGTTCAGCACCTTGACACCACTGCGGGTCACGGTGCCGTCGTTGGTCTTCTCCACCACCAGGTGCCGATCCGCGAACGCGGCGACCTGCGGGAGGTGGGTGACCACGACGACCTGGGCGGACTCGGCCAGCTTGGCCAGCCGGCGGCCGATCTCGACCGCGGCCTTGCCGCCGACGCCCGCGTCCACCTCGTCGAACAGGTAGGTGGGGACGGGGTCGGCGCCCGCGAAGACCACCTCGACGGCGAGCATCACCCGGGACAGCTCACCGCCGGAGGCGCCCTTGGCGATCGGGCGGGGCTGGGCGCCCGGGTGCGGGGCGAGCAGCACCTCGACCTCGTCCACGCCGTGCGGGCCGTACGCGACGGTGCGGCCGCCGACCTCGATCCCGCCCAGGTCGTCGACCTGGCTGATCGAGAAGGTCACCCGGGCGTGCGGCATGGCCAGTTCGGCGAGTTCGGCGGAGACGGCCCCGGCGAAGCGCCCGGCCGCGGCCTGCCGGGCGGCCGACACCTCGGCGGCGAGCTCGGCCAGTTCGGCGCGCAGCTCGGTCTCGCGGGCGCCGAGCTCGTCGATCCGGTCGTCGTCGCCGTCGAGTTCGGCGAGCCGTGCGGACCCGTCCTCGGCCCAGGCGATCACCTCGGCGAGGGTGTTCTGCTCGCCGCCGTACTTGCGCAGCAGCTGGGCCAGCACGGCCCGGCGGTCCTCGACAGCGGCCAGGCGCACCGGGTCGGCGTCCAGGTCGTCCGCGTAGCCGGCCAGGTCGCCGGCCACGTCGGCGAGCAGGTAGCCGACCTCGTTGAGGCGGTCGGCGAGGGCGGCCAGGCGCTCGTCGTGGTGGCGCACGGCGTCCAGGGCGCGGCGGGACTGCGCGAGCAGGGTGCCCGCGTCCAGGGCCTCCGGGTCGGCCGGGTCGCCGGCCAGCGCGGCGTGCGCGAGGGTCGCGGCGGAGGACAGCGCGTCGGCGTGGCCGAGCCGCTCGGCCTCGGCGGCGAGCTCGGCGTCCTCGCCGGCCACCGGCTCGGCGGCGGCGATCTCGTCCAGGCCGAAGCGCAGCAGGTCGGCCTCCTGGGCGCGCTCGCGGGCCCGGGTGGTCAGTTCCTCCAGGGTCGCGGAGACCTCGCGCAGGGTGCGGTAGGTCTCCCGGTAGCGGGCCAGCGGCTCGGCCACCGCCTCGCCCGCGTACCGGTCCAGCGCGCCGCGCTGGCGGGCCGGGCGCAGCAGGCGCTGCTGGTCGGTCTGGCCGTGCACCGCGATCAGGTCCTCGCCGAGTTCGGCGAGCAGCCCGACCGGCACGGCCCGCCCGCCGACGTGCGCCCGGGAGCGGCCCTCGGCGGAGACGGTCCGGCTGATCAGCAGGGCTCCGTCGTCCAGTTCGGCCCCGGCCTCGACGGCGCGGGCCGCCGCCGGGGAGCCGGCGGGCAGCTCCAGCCGGCCCTCGACGACGGCGCGTCCGGTGCCGTTGCGCACCAGGCCCGGGTCGGCGCGCCCGCCGAGCAGCAGGCCGAGGCTGGTCACCACCATGGTCTTGCCTGCGCCGGTCTCACCGGTCACGGCGGTGAAGCCGGGGGCGAGTTCGACCACCGCGTCGTCGATGACCCCAAGATCCCGTATCCGCATCTCGTCCAACACGGAGACGACCTTACGAGGTTCCGCCCCCGGCGCGCGACGAGCGGCAACGGCGCGCGGCAACTCCGTGCCCCGAAGTTCATCACTTCCGGGGGTTTCGGGCGGCCTCCGGCGCGGTGCACCAGGGCAGGAAGACCTGCACCAGCGGGCCGATGGCCAGCGCGTACGCGACGGTGCCGACCCCGGCGGTACCGCCCAGCAGCAGGCCGACGGCCAGGACGGTCAGTTCGATTCCGGTGCGGATCAGCCGCAGTGAGCCGCCGGTGCGCCGGTGCAGGCCGGTCATCAGGCCGTCGCGCGGGCCCGGGCCGAGGCGGGCTCCGATGTAGAGGCCGCTGGCCAGGCCGTTGAGCACGATCGCGGTGGCCATCACGGCGATCCGGGCGGGCAGCGCCCCGACGCCGCCGACGAACCGCAGCGTGAGGTCCATCGCCGCGCCGATCACCAGCACGTTGGCGACGGTGCCCAGCCCCGGGCGCTGACGCAGCGGTATCCACAGCAGCAGCACCAGGGCGCCGCAGATGGTCACCCAGCTGCCGACCGAGAGGCCGATGCTGCGCTGCAGGCCCTGGTGCAGGACGTCCCAGGGGTCGAGGCCGAGGCCGGAGCGGAGCATCAGGGCCATGCTCGTGCCGTACAGGGCGAGCCCGACGAACAGCTGCGGGATCCGACGGCCCAGGGCGTGGGTGTCGCCGAGGACGCGGACCGCGAGGCCGGTCCGCCCGGCGGCCGGGGCGGGCGCGGTCGGTGCGGGCGAGGCGGTCGCGGTGGCCGCAGTGGCCGCGGTGGCCGTGGTCGGTACGGACGTGGTCGTGGTCGTGGTCGTGGTGGCCATGGTGCTCCTGCGGTGGCGCTGCACCCCCGGGCGGCCCGGGGGTGGCGGCCGGTACGGCCGCCCTGCCATGATGACCAAGCCAAAACGGCCCCTTCCAGGGCCAATCCCGAGCGAGTGGACTGATCGCCATGGCCGACTGGCACTCCACCGTCACCCCGCCCGCGCTGGCCCGGCTGCTCGCCGCCACCCGGCCGCCCGGGCCGGCCCCCGCCCGCCGCCCCGCCTACCGCGCCCTCGCCGGGCAGATCCGGCAGCTGGTCACCGAGGGCAGGCTGCCGGTCGGCGCCCGGCTGCCCGCCGAACGCGAGCTGGCCACCGTCCTGGAGCTGAGCCGCACCACCGTCGCCACCGCGTACGAGACCCTGCGCGGCGACGGCTACCTGCGCAGCCGGCGCGGCGCGGGCAGCTGGACCACCCTGCCCGAGGGCGCCCCGCCGCCCGGCGACGCCCTGCACCCCGTCCCGCCGGACGAGCAGGGCCGCACCCTGGACCTCGGCGTCGCCGCCCTGCCCGCCCCGCAGCCCTGGCTCGGCGCCGCCGCCGCCCGGGCCGTCGAGCAGCTGCCCTACTACGCCTCCGGCCACGGCCACTACCCCACCGGCGTCCCGGTGCTGCGCGAGGCCGTCGCCCGCCGCTACACCGAGCGCGGGCTGCCCACCACGCCCGACCAGGTCCTGATCACCACCGGCGCGATGGGCGGCCTGCACCTGATCCAGCGGGCCCTGGTCGGCCGCGGCGACCGGGTCGCGGTCGAGGCACCCAGCTACG
Source organism: Kitasatospora sp. NPDC086791 (assembly GCF_040685975.1). Lineage (NCBI taxonomy): Bacteria > Bacillati > Actinomycetota > Actinomycetes > Kitasatosporales > Streptomycetaceae > Kitasatospora > Kitasatospora sp. NPDC086791. Next base: position 41,893 of record NZ_JBFBOC010000041.1, read on the forward strand.
CGCACACCCTGCAGGCGCTGCGCCTCTCCGGCGCGCGCCTGGTCCCGGTGCCGTACGCCTACCGCACCGACCACCGCCCCGGCCCCCAGGACGCGCTCGTGCCCCCGCCGGTCTGGGACCGGGACGAGTGGCAGCGGGTGCTGCGCGGCGCCGCGCCCAAGCTCGCCTACGTGATCCCGGACTTCCACAACCCGACCGGCGCGCTGATCGACGAGGAGCAGCGCCGCGAGCTGCTGGCCGCCGCCCGGGCCGCCGGCAGTATCGTGCTGGTCGACGAGACCACCGCCGAACTCGACTGGGGCGTACCGGAGTCCGAGCCGATGCCGCGCCCGATGGCGGCGCTGGACCGGGCCGCCCAGGTGGTCACCGTCGGCTCGGCCGGCAAGCTGCTCTGGGGCGGCCTGCGGATCGGATGGGTCCGGGCCGCGCCCGCGCTGGTGCGCCGACTGGCCGGCGAACGGGTCTACAGCGACGTCGGCACCCCGGTGCTGGAGCAGCTGATCGCCGCCGAACTGCTCGGCGAGCCGCTGCCCGCCGTACGGGCGCACCAGCTGGACCGGCTGCGCGCCACCGCCCACGCCTTCGCCGCCGCGCTGCCCGCGCGGCTGCCCGGCTGGAGCTTCCCGATGCCGACCGGCGGGCTCGCGCTCTGGGTCTCCACCGACGGCCTGTCCGGCGCGACGCTGGCCGGGGTCGGGGAACGCGACGGGGTGCGGATCGCCTCGGGCAACCGCTTCGGCTCGGACGGCGCGTTCGAGCAGCACATCCGGATACCGCTCACCGTGCCCGCCGCGGCCGTCCCGGCCGCCGTCGAGCGCCTCGCCGCGGTGGCCGCCCGCGCGGCGGCCGGCGGCCGGCTCGGCCCGGGCGACGAGGCCCAGCCGCTGGCGGTCTGACGCCTGCTCAGCAGCCGGGCCGCCGGCCCGAAGTGCTAGTGGTGGTCCGCCCGGCCGCGCCAACCCGTCACCGGCAGCGCGAACTTGGCCACCAGCCGGTCGGTGAACGGCGCCCGGTGCAGTCTGGCCAGCCGCACCGGCGTCCGGCCCCGGCGGACCTCCACCCGTGCCCCGGCGGGCAGTTCGACCGAACGCCGCCCGTCGCACCAGAGCACGCCGTGCGGGGTCTTCGGCTGCACCTCGACGGCCAGCACCGACTCGGGCGAGGTCACCAGCGGCCGGGCGAACAGCGCGTGCGCCGAGATCGGCACCATCAGCAGCGCCTCGACCTCCGGCCACACCACCGGCCCGCCGCCGGAGAACGCGTACGCGGTGGAGCCGGTCGGCGTCGCGCAGACCACGCCGTCACAGCCGAAGTTGGAGACCGGGCGGCCGTCCACCTCGGTCACCACCTCCAGCATCCGCTCCCGGGCCGCCTTCTCGATCGAGGCCTCGTTCAACGCCCAGTCCTCGTGCACCACATCGCCGTTGGTGCGGACGATGACGTCGATCGTCATCCGCTCCTCGACCTCGTAGTCGGCGTCGACCACCCGCTCGACCACCACGGCCAGGTCGTCCCGCTCGGCCTCGGCGAGGAAGCCCACCCGGCCCAGGTTGATCCCGAGCATCGGCAGCCCGTGCGAGCGCGCCAGCTCGGCCCCGCGCAGCAGCGTCCCGTCCCCGCCGGCCACCAGGATCAGCTCGCAACCGTCCGCCGCCCCGGGGCCCTCGGCCACCTTCTCGACGCCGTCCGGCAGGTCCAGGTCGGCCGCCTCGGCCTCCAGCAGTCTGATCCGGAGCCCGGCCTTCAGCAGCCCGTGCACCAGGCCCTCGACGCTGCGCAGCGCCGCCTCCCGGCCGGTGTGCGCGATCAGGAAGACCGTACGTGCTTCGTCGCTCATGCCGCTGCCCTCTCCCTAACGCCTGCCGGGTCGCCTTCGGCCCGGGTGCGCCCGCCATCCAGCATGACGGGCCGGACGTCCGCTCAGCACCCTATCGGGGCCCCTCCGCCACGGCCCGGTCCGCCTCTGCGGGGTCCAGCCGCGGGGCGTCCCGGCGCAGCCACAGGAAGTACTCCACGTTGCCGGACGGTCCCGGCAGGGGGCTCGCGGTGACGGCGCGCACGCCCAACCCGAGCTCCCACGCCTGCCCGGCCACCTGGCAGACCATCTCGGCGCGCAGCTGCGGGCTGCGCACCACCCCGCCGCTGCCCAGGCGCTCCTTGCCGATCTCGAACTGCGGCTTGACCATCAGCACCAGGTCCGCGTCCTCGGCCGCGCAGGAGGCGAGAGCGGGGAGCACCAGGCCCAGCGAGATGAACGACAGGTCGCCCACCACCAGGTCCACCGGGGTGCCGCCGATCAGGTCCAGGGTCAGCTCGCGCACATTGGTGCGGTCCATCACGGTGACCCGCTCGTCGCTCTGCAGCGACCAGGCGAGCTGCCCGTACCCGACGTCCACCGCCAGCACCCCGGCCGCCCCGGCGCGCAGCAGCACGTCGGTGAACCCGCCGGTCGACGCGCCCGCGTCCAGCGCCCGGCGGCCCTCGACCACCAGGCCCTGCGGCACGAAGGCGGCGAACGCCCCGGCCAGCTTGTGGCCGCCGCGCGAGACGTAGTCGGGGTCGTTCTCGTCCTTGGCCACCACGACCGCCGCCGAGGTCTCCACCTGGGTGGCCGGCTTGGTCGCGGTGGTGCCGCCGACGGTCACCCGACCGGCTGCGATCAGCTCGGACGCGTGCTCACGCGACCGGGCCAGCTTGCGGCGGACCAGCTCCGCGTCGAGTCGGCGTCGTGCCACTGCCACTGGTGTTTCAGCTCCTACGGGTCCTGCGGATCATTCCTGGTCGAGCGCGGCCAGCGTGTCGGCGAGCCGCTGGTGAACATCTTCGTACACCGCGACGTGCTCCTCGGCGGGGGCCCCGTCCAGGGCCTCCAGCCGGGCCAGCCCGGCGTCCACCGCGGCGTGCCCGGTGGGGAGCAGCTCGACGCCGAGCGGCCCCACCTCCGGAACCGGTCCGCCCACCCCGGCCGCTCCGGCCGGTTCACTCGTCCCGGACATCGGGCTTCTTCCTGCTGGTGGCCTTGCGGACGGTGGTCTTCTTGGTGGCGGTGCGCTTCGCCGGCGCCTTGGGCGGCTCGGCGCCCCGCTCGGCGGCGGCGGTCTTCTTGACGGTCGTCGTCTTCTTGGCGGTGGCCTTCTTGGCGGCGGTCTTCTTCGCCGTGGTCTTCCCGGCCGCCGTCCCGGCCGCGGTCTTCTTGGCCGTGGCCTTCTTCGCGGCGGGCTTCGCCCCGGCGGACTCGGCCGCCGGCGCCTTCCGGGCCGCCGGGGTCTTCCGCGCGGGGGCCTTCGGGGGCGCGGCCTGCTCCCGCCCGTCCGGCGCCGCCGGGGAGAGCAGCGTGACCGGCGGAACCGGCGGATCGACCTCGACCGGTTCGTCCACCTCCACCCGCTCGGCGACTATCGGCTCGCCCGCCGACCGCTCGTCCTCGTACTCCCAGCCGCGCCCGAACAGGTCGTCCGCCCGAGGAGCCGGCACCGGCTCCTCGGCGCCGTACGGAGCCTCACCGGGCCGCGCCGCCGGAACCTCCTCCTCGACCTCGCGCAGCTTGCTCTCCAGGTACGCCAGCACCACGCCGACCTTGGTGACCTGGTCGCCGACCTTCTCGAAGACCTTCTCCGCCTCGTTGCGCGCCACCCCGACGGCCAGGTCCACCCCGGCCAGCCCGGCGGTGACGGCCTCCCCCGCCAGCGTCTGCAGCGTCCTCGCCGACGGCGGGAACTCCCCGCCCAGGCGGCGCTCGACCTCGACGACGTCGACCCCCGCCCGCTCCAGGATCGAGGCGGCCGTCCCGACGACCCGCTTGCCGACCTCCTCGACCACCCCGGCCGCGGTCTCCACCACTCCCCGAACCGTCCTCGGCAGCATCCGGGTGCCTCCCAATCGCCTACGCGCGTCGCTCCGTCGCCCTCAGCACCCGGGCCGTTCCGGGCACCCCACGGACGACGCTACCGCCAAAACCCCGCTGAGGTACCGTGGCCCGCAGTCAGCACCGTAGCGACCGGGTGAGGGAGCCGCCGCCCATGGCGAACGCCGAGGAGTGCCGGGAGGCCCTGGAACAGCTCAGCCGGAACATGGCCGAGTCCACCGGCGACGTCCGCAAGGCCGCGGCCCTCGACCGCTCGCTCAGCTGCCGGATCACCGACCTCGACCTGACCTTCACCGGGCAGCTGCGCGGCGGCCGGATCCAGGACGTGGTCACCACGCCCGGCCCGCCCACCGCGAAGGCCCAGATCCGGCTCACCATGAGCAGCGACGACCTGGTCGCGCTGGTCGACGGCCGGCTCGGCTTCGCCTCCGCCTGGGCGAGCGGCCGGGTCCGGTTGGAGGCGGGCTTCCGCGATCTGCTGCGGCTGCGCACCCTGCTCTGAACCCGGCCGGCCCGAGCCGGACCGCTGCACCCGGACCGCTGCACCCGGTCGGCCGAACCCGGGCCGTTCGAGCCGGCCGGCCGACCCGACCGACCGAACCCGGCGGTGCGGACCCGGCGATCCGTGGTCGGCCACCGGGGTCACCGCCAGTCGGCGCCGGCCCGCAGAGCTCAGAAGCCCAGCTCGGCCAGTGCCTTCCGCCCGTCCACCGGCTCACCGCCCGCGTCCAGCGCCGTCCACGCCGCCGCGCACAGCGCCCGCAGGCCGTCCCAGCGGTCCCCGGACCCGGTCAGCCGCAGCACGCCGCCCTCCACGCCCGCGACCCAGCCGCCGCACCCGGAACCGCCGTCCTCGGCCGTCACCGCCGCGTGCGGGACCAGCAGTCCGCGCAGGTCCGCCGCCAGGTAGGTCGGCCGGTGCTCGACCGGGGCCGCGAGCAGCAGCTCGGGGGTGGTCACCCCGGTGAAGACCAGCAGGCTGTCCACCCCGCCGTTGAACGCGCCCTCGATGTCGGTGTCCAGCCGGTCCCCGACCACCAGCGGGCGCTTCGCGCCGGTGCGCAGCACGGTCTCCCGGTGCATCGGCGGCAGCGGCTTGCCCGCCACCTCCGGCTCCACCCCGGTCGCCGCCCGCACGGCCGCCACCAGCGTGCCGTTGCCCGGCGCGATGCCGCGCGCCCGCGGCACCGTGAGGTCCAGGTTGGACGCCACCCACGGCAGCCCGCTCTGCACCGCGTACGAGGCCTCCGCCAGATCCGTCCAGCCCACCGAGGGGTCGAAACCCTGGACCACCGCGAGCGGCTGGTCGGCCAGCGAGCGGACCGGGACGAGCCCCCGCTCGGCGAGCGCCTCCTCCAGCCCGAGACCGCCCACGACCAGCACCTTCGCCCCGGCCGGGACCTTCTCGGCGACCAGCCGGGCGGCCGCCTGGGCCGAGTTGATCACGTCCGCCGGCTCGGCCGGCACGCCCAGCTCGGTCAGGTGCTCGGCGACCACGCGCGGCGGGCGGGAGGCGTTGTTGGTCACGTAGGCGAGCCGCATCCCGGCCGTCCGGGCGGCGTCCAGCGCGCCGACCGCGTGCTCGATCGCCTGCGCGCCGGCGTAGACCACGCCGTCCAGGTCCAGCAGCGCGGTGTCGTAGGCATCGGTGAGCGGACGCTCGCTGCCGTCGGGGGCGGTCCGTCGCACGGGGGTGGCCGTCTCGGTCATGGCTGCGCTACCTCATTCACTGCGTCGTCTGTCGCGTCTGTCGCATCGGTCACGTCGGTCGCGTCGGTCACGTCGGTCGTCCGGTCGCCGCACCGCGCTGTGCGGCGCCCGTCGTACGGACGCCGGCCGGTCAGGCGTCGCCGTCGACGCCGTCCGGCTCTCCCCCGGCCCGGTCCGCGGTGCCGGGCGGGGGCGCCAGGTACCCGGGTGCCCCGGGCAGCAGCGGGCCGTACGCGCCGGCGCGGGCCGCCAGCGTCGCCCGGGTCTGCCGCAGGGCCGCCCGGTAGTGGTCGGTCTCCGGCCGCATCGCCACGGCGAGTGCCAGGTGTTCGGCGGAGGTCTCGAAGTCGCCCAGCCGGGCCGCCGCGACCCCCCACCCGAACTGAGCGTAGTCGTCCGCCGGATCGGCCAGCGCGACGGCCCGGAAGTTCTCCAGCGCCGCCGCGTACGAACCCGCGTCGAACTGGGCCCGGGCCAGCGTCTCCCGGATGCTGCGCGAGTGCGGCTCGGCCGCCACCGCCCGGCTCAGCAGCTGCTCGGCGGCCGCCGGATGCCCCTGCGCCAGCAGCCGCGCACCCCGGCGGAACCAGTCGTACACGTCCCCGGCGGGCTCCCCGGAGCGGCTCTGCGGCGGCACCCCGCCGGCCGGGCCGCCGCCGTCCGTCGGAGCACCCCCGCCGGTCGCACCGACCGGTCCGTCCGACCCGGCCGGGCCGCCGCCGTCCACCCGTTCCTGCCCGTCGTCCATGCCCTACCTCGCCCTCGGTCCCACACCCGCCCCACGAATCGGCACGGGTATTCCGATCTCTCGACAACCCGTACCCGGTTACGATGCCCAGAATGAGCACACCCAGTGCAGAAGACGGAGTCGAGACTCCCGAGGGCGGCCCCGGTGATCCCGGGCACGTCGCCACCGCCGGCCTGTCCCTGTCCCCCTTCCGCGGCCTGCGCTACGTCCCCGACCGGGTCGGCGCCCTGGCCGCGGTGATGTCCCCGCCGTACGACGTCGTCGACCCGGGCCGCCGGCTCGACCTGGAGACCGCCGACCCGCACAACGTGGTCCGGCTGATCCTGCCCAGGCCCGAGCCCGAGGACGCCGGCGACCGGCCCGACCGTGACACCCGGTACCGGCACGCCGCGCGGCTGCTCGCCGCCTGGCAGCGCGAGGGCACCCTCGCCGCCGACCCGGATCCCGCGATCTACGTCTACGAGCAGCGGGTGCCGGCCACCGCCGACTCCCCCGAACTGCTCCAGCGCGGCCTGATCGGCGCGCTCGCGGTGAGCGGCCGCGAGGCCGGCGTCGTCCTCCCCCACGAGGACGTGATGCCCCGGCCGGTCGCCGACCGGGTCGGCCTGATGCGCACCACCCGGGCCAACCTCGAACCGCTGCTGCTCACCTACCGGGGCGACGGCGGCGCCTCCGGCGTGATCGAGCGGACGGTCGAGGGCGAGCCGCTGCTCTCCACCGCCACCAGCGACGGCACCCACCACCGCCTGTGGGCCGTCACCGACCCGGCCGACCTCGCCGAGATCGGCCGCGACCTGGCCACCTGCCGGGCGCTGATCGCCGACGGCCACCACCGCTGGGAGATGTACCTGCGCCTCCAGCGCGAGCACCGCCACCTGCCGCGCAGCCCCTGGGACCGCGGCCTGGTGCTCCTGGTGGACACCGCCCGCTACCCGCTGCGGGTCCGGGCCATCCACCGCGTGCTCTACCGGCTGCCGGTGACCGAGGCGCTGGAGAAGCTCGGCGACCAGTGGAAGGTCAAGGAGGTCCCCGGCCCGCTGTCCGCCGCGCTCCAGGCGCTCGCCGAGCAGAAGCGGCACGGCGGCAACGGCTTCGTGCTGACCGGCGGCGACGGCGTCTACTGGCTGCTCGGCGAGCCCGAGGAGGCCCTGCTGGACGCCACCGTGCCGCGCGACCGGCCCGAGGAGTGGCGCCGCCTGGACGCCACCGTCCTGCACGCCACCCTGCTCGACCGCGTCTGGCACGTCCCCGACGGCCCGGACGACATCGGCTACCTGCACACCGCCGTGGCTGCCGAACGGGAGGCCGCCCGCACCGGCGGCACGGCCGTCCTGCTGCACCCGGTCCGGGAGAGCGTGGTCCGACGGCTGGCCGAGCAGGGCGTCACCATGCCGCGCAAGTCCACCTCCTTCGGGCCGAAGCCGGCCACCGGACTGGTGCTGCGCAACCTCGCGCTGGGCTGACCCGCGACCGGGCCGGCGCCGCGCGCCGTCGGCCCCCGTCCCCGGCCCGGACGCCGTGAGGCCCTGCCGTTCCCGGATCTCCCGGGGAACGGCAGGGCCTCACGGCGTTGCGGTCGCGGTCGCTCAGCTCTTGGCGTCGTCGGCCTTGGCCTCGGCCGCCGTGACCTCGTCGGCCTTCACGGTCGCGGACTTCGCGTTCGCGGCCTCGGCGTCCTGGGCGCGCTCGCGCACCACACCGTCGAAGTCCTCGTCGATTTCGAGGTCGTCCTCGTCGTAGAACTCCTCGACGTCCTCCTCGTCCTCGAAGATCACGGTGTCGTCGGAGACGTCGCCGCCGCGCTTCTTCGCCGGGGCCTCGGTCTCCTCGGACTCGTCCTCGGCCAGCTCCGGGTCGAGCGCGTCGGTGAACTCCACGCCGTCGATCTCGGCGAGCCGCTCCGAGGCGTTGGTGGTGCCGTCGGTGTCGGCCTCGGCCGCCTTGGCGAACCACTCACGGGCCTCGTCGCCACGGCCGGCCGCGATCAGCGCCTCGGCGTAGGCGTACCGCAGCCGCGCGGTCCACGCGTGCACGGCGCTGGAGGCCAGCTCCGGGCTCTGCAGGGTCACCACGGCGGCGTCGAACTGCTCCATGTCGGTGCGGGCACCCGCCGCCACCAGGCGCATCTCCACCTGGCCGGCCTTGTCCAGCTGCTTCACCTCGGGCTCACCGGCCATCGCCAGCGCGCGCTCCGGACGGCCCAGACCGCGCTCGCAGTCGGCCATCACGGGCCACAGGTCGGCCCGGCCGGTCATCCGACGGGCGGCGCGGAACTCGGTCAGCGCCTCGGAGTAACGCTGCGTCATGTACGAGGCGAATCCGGCCGCCTCACGGACGGCGGCCACGCGGGACGCCAGCCGGAGCGCGACGCGCGAGTACTGGTAGGCCTCCTCCGGCTCGCCGTCGAGCAGGCGGGCCACCATCACCAGGTTGCGGGCGACGTCGTCCGCGAGGGTCTTGGGCAGGCTCTTGAGCTCCTGGCGCACGTCCGCGTCCAGCTCGAAGCCGGTGACGTCCTCCGGGATCGGCAGGCGCTTGACGGGCTCGTAGTTGCCCCGGCGGTCGTCGTAGTCCCGACGGGCCCGGTCGTCGCGGCGGTCGTCCCGGCGGTCGTCGCCACCGCGACGGAAGCCGCCGCGCTCGCCACCGCGGTCATCGCGGCGGAAGCCACCACGGTCGCCACCGCGGTCGTCACGGTTGAAGCCGCCGGAGGGGCGGTCGTCGCGACGGAAGCCGCCACGGTCACCGCCGCGGTCATCGCGGTTGAAGCCGCCGGAGGGGCGGTCGTCGCGACGCGGACGGTCGTCACGGTCACGGTTGAAGCCACCCGGACGGTCATCCCGACGGAAACCGCCACCGGAGGGGCGGTCGTCACGACGGAAGCCGCCACCGGAGGGGCGGTCGTCGCGACGGAAGCCGCCACGGTCACCGCCGCGGTCGTCACGGTTGAAGCCGCCGGAGGGGCGGTCGTCGCGACGGAAGCCGCCACGGTCACCGCCGCGGTCGTCACGGTTGAAGCCGCCGGAGGGGCGGTCGTCGCGACGCGGACGGTCGTCACGGTCACGGTTGAAGCCACCCGGACGGTCATCCCGACGGAACCCGCCACCGGAGGGGCGGTCGTCACGACGGAAACCGCCACCGGACGGACGGTCGTCACGACGGAAGCCACCGCGGTCACCGCCGCGGTCGTCACGGTTGAAGCCGCCGGAGGGGCGGTCGTCGCGACGCGGACGGTCGTCACGGTCACGGTTGAAGCCACCCGGACG
>NZ_JBFBOC010000041.1:51580-52560 GCF_040685975.1 Kitasatospora sp. NPDC086791
GGTCATCCCGACGGAAGCCACCACCGGAGGGGCGGTCGTCACGACGGAACCCACCGCGGTCACCGCCGCGGTCATCGCGGTTGAAGCCGCCGGAGGGGCGGTCGTCGCGACGCGGACGGTCGTCACGGTCACGGTTGAAGCCACCCGGACGGTCGTCACGACGGAAACCGCCACCGGACGGACGGTCGTCACGACGGAAACCGCCACCGGACGGACGGTCGTCACGACGGAAGCCACCGCGGTCACCGCCGCGGTCATCGCGGTTGAAGCCGCCGGAGGGGCGGTCGTCGCGACGGTACCCGCCACGGTCGCCGCCGCGGTCATCGCGGTTGAAACCACCCGACGGGCGGTCATCGCGGCGGTAGCCGCCGCCGGCCGGACGGTCGTCGCGGCGGAAGCCGCCACGGTCGCCACCGCGGTCGTCACGGTCACGGCCGTAACCACCGGACGGACGGTCGTCGCGGCGCGGACGGTCGTCACGGTCGTCACGACGGTACCCACCCGGGCGGTCGTCACGACGGTAGCCGCCGCCGGAGGGACGGTCGTCGCGGCGGGCGCCGCCACGGTCGTTCGACCAGCCCCCACGGGACCGGGGCTCGTAGCCTCGGCCGTCGTCCGATCGACGCTCGGGACGGTCCTGGGGCTGGTTCGACATCGTGGTGACTCCTTCTGCTGCTTCAGCTTCACCGCGTAGGCATGCGTGCAACTCCCGCTGCCGTCACGCGGTTTCGGCGCCGGCCTCCTGGCCCGCGCACCTTCTCCATTGTCCGGCATGTCGGGACCCTCCGCGTCTGGGCGGAAGTCCCGATCTGTCGGACTTCTTCACGTTCGCAAAACACAAAAAGGCCGCGGCCCCAGCGAATCGCTGGGGCCGCGGCCTTGAATAATTGTTCGGCGGCGTCCTACTCTCCCACAGGGTCCCCCCTGCAGTACCATCGGCGCTGTAAGGCTTAGCTTCCGGGTTCGGAATGTAACCGGGC
>NZ_JBFBOC010000042.1:0-46773 GCF_040685975.1 Kitasatospora sp. NPDC086791
CAGAGCAAGCAGTTCTTCTGCTCCAGCTCCAACCTCACGCAGTCCACGACGAACGTGGTGACCGCGACGTTCGTCCCGCCGGGTTCGCCTCCCGGGACTCCGCCGACCACCACGCCGCCGTCGCAGGCGACCGCGAACGTCGGGTCGCTGGTCGTGAAGAAGGAGGTCTGTGAGTCCTCCAACGCCACCGACTGCCAGGCCGGCGGTGCGGGCCCGTGGGTCCAGACCGCCAGTGTTCCGTCGGGTGGTACCGCCTACTGGCGGATCACGGTGACCAACACTGACGGGGTGGCGATCACAGGCATCACGCTGAAGGACACTGTGGCTCCGTCCTGTGTGACCGCCGCAGGCACGTTCGACCTGGCTGTCGGTGCGAGCAAGCAGTTCTTCTGCTCGAACAGCAACGTCACCAGGGACACCACCAACGTGGTCACCGCCAGCTTCGTGCCTCCGGGTTCTCCTCCCGGCACGCAGCCGACCACCACACCGCCCGCGCAGGCCACCGCAACGGTGCCCTCGCTCGCGGTGAAGAAGGAGGTCTGCCAGTCCACCAAGGCGTCCGACTGCACCCAGGCTGGCAACGGCCCGTGGTCTGACATCGCAGCCGTCCCCATGGGTGGCACCGCGTACTGGCGCATCACCGTCACCAACACCGGCACCACTGACATCGCCGGTATCACCCTGAACGACAACGTCGCCAACTCCTGTGTGAACGCGGCTGGTTCGTTCGACCTCGCGGCCGGAGCCAGCAAGCAGTTCTTCTGCTCCAGCAGCAACATCACCCAGGACACCACCAACACCGTGACGGCCCAGTTCACGCCCCCCGGCTCGACCAAGCCCGTCATCACACCCCCTTCTCAGGCCACCGCCACCGTCGCGGCCCTGATTGTCAACAAGGAGGTCTGTCTCTCCAGCAACACCACCAACTGCGCTCAGGACGGTCCCGGTCCCTGGGGCAAGACCGTCACCCTTCAGCGCGGCGGGCCCGGCAACGCCACCAGCAGCCCTTGCTCCCAGAACGCGTGCCCCAGCACCAGCCCCTGCAACCAGACCACGTGCCCCGGCACGAATCCCTGCGACCAGGACAAGTGCACCGCCTTCTGGAAGATCACGGTGACCAACACCAGTGGCACCAACATCACCGGTATCACCCTGAACGACCAGCAGGAAGCTTCCTGCCTGGTGGCCTCCGGAACGTTCGATCTCGCGGCCGGACAGTCGAAGAGCTTCTTCTGCTCCAGCACGATCGCCTCGGACACCACCAACACGGTGACGGCCAGCTTCGTGCCCCCCGGCTCCCCGGTCGGCACCCAGCCCATCACCACCGCTCCCTCCTCCGCGACCGCCAAGTGCCCGCCCCCGTGCAACACCTGCACCCCCGGCGCCACCCCCGGACATGAGGAGGGGCACCACCCCCAGCAACCCGGACATGAGGAGGGGCACCACCCCCAGCAACCCGGACATGAGGAGGGGCACCACCCCCAGCAACCCGGACACGAGGAGGGGCACCACCCCCAGCCCCAGCCCGCTGAACACCACACGGCCGGCGGTCTGGCCCACACCGGTGCGCAGATCATGTCTTGGGTCCTCATCGGCACCATCCTGATCGCCTTCGGTACCGTCCTCGCCCTCTACACCCGCTCCCGCCGAGCCCGCCGCTAAGGAGAACGCCATCGACTAAACAACCAACAACCGAATAGAGGCGACAAACGGTGGCTCGGGAGTACCCCTCCCGGGCCACCGTTGCGTCCACAACCCGAAACCAGCTCCCCGGGCGCACCAGACTTGCAGAACCCGGATCCAGCGAGTCGGTTCCGGAGTGATCGCTTCGGTGGTCTTGTCGGGATGGTCGGCTGCAGGGCGTGGGGTGTCCGCTGGTCTGTCCAGCTCTTCCACGTGTGGTCCGGCCCTGTCGGGTGGGGTGGGTGGGTCGTGATCGGCTCGGCTGTGTGTGGGCGATGTCGAACAGGTCTGTGAAGGCGTGTTGTCAAGGCCAGCGGTCGGGGACGCGGAGCGTCAGCCGCCGGGCCGAACGGGCGATGCGGGCGGGGACGTTGACCAGGTGGGCGCGTAGGGTGGCGGTGGTCGCCCGGGCGTGGAAGGCGCCGGCGAGGCTGCCGGCGGCCCGCAGCAGGTAGAAGAGGGTCAGCCAGGCGTTGTTGGCCTGGAAGCTGCCGGAGGGCAGGTGGGCGAGCGGCCCGGACTTGCCGTCCGCGATCTCCTGCTTGACCAGGGCGTGCCGACGGTGCCGGAGCTCGCTCTGAAGCATGGTGGACGGCTGTCGGTGAACACGGCATGGTAGCGCCAGGCGGTGAACAACTCGCGCTGTCCGGCCGTGGCTGCTGTGTTCAGAAGGCGTACTCGGCGCACGATGAGTCGGGCAGTGACCTGTTCGGCCTTCCTGAGGCCGGTCAACGCGGTGTACTGGCCGGCGCTCTCGGCGCCCTCGGCGTCGGAGAGCGGTTCGCCGGTGTCCGGGTCGAGGTTGGCGGCGCGGTCCAGGCGTAGGTGACGGGCGATGGCATCGATGTCCGCTCCATCGCGAAGCAGCCCTGGAGGCCTGCGCTGCGGTAAGGGGTGGCGATGACGGTGTTGGTCGTAGAGGCTATGGAATTCGATGCGGTCGGCGAACGGCCGGTAGGCGCCGCGCCGAGTGCCACCTCTTGGTCCGTGACGCCCGAGCACCTGGTCCTGATGTCCGGGGACTGGCACCGCGGGCCGCCGCCGATGCGGGCGGCGCCGCCGCGCGGGACGGCGTGCTGCCGGCCGAGACCCTGCTCGTCGAATGGCCTCCCGGCGCGGACACGCCCACCGACTACCGGCTCAGCAGTCTGCCGTCCGACACCGCGATGCGCCGCCTCGTGCGCCTGGCCGGGATCCGCCGGCGCATCGAGCACGACTACCGCGAGATGAAGCACGGCCCGGGCCTGGACCACCTCGAGGGCCGTACCTGATGAGGCCGGCACCACCACGTCACCCTGGTCGCCGCCGCCCACGCCTTCCTCACCCCCGGCGCCGCGACCCCAGAAGTCGAGACGCCGGCCTGACCTTCCACCAAGTCCTCCACACCATCCAGGACTTGATACGGGCCGGACCGGCGAATGCCCCACCTGCCACCGTGAGTAACCCACGACACGCCGGCCAGGGCACTCTCGATCACTTCAGACCTGACGAAGCACTACCAGGGTCTGTCTGAACGAATGACCATCTGGTCCGTTCGCGGAGTCAGAGGATCACGGAGGCCGGGACGAATCCGGCGCGGTATCGGTCGGCGAGTTCGTCGAAGCCGGCGGCGATCGCGCGGAACTGCTTGAGGTGGGCGAAGTATGGTTCGACCACGTTTCGGTTGCGGTGGACGACCTTGTCGAAGGCGGGCGGCCGGGCCGCCGAAGCGCCCTCGGGCGTCGGCGGTTGGCCGTCTGGTCGCGGCGCTCGGGGTTCGTGGCGGCGATGCCTTGGCGCCGCAGCAGGTGGCGGATCGCCCTGCCGAAGTATGCCTTGTCGCCCAGCGCGCGCTACGGTCTCGCACGCGGACGGCCCGTGGCGGCGCGGGACACGGATCCCGTCGAGGACCCGGCCGAACGCGGTGGCGTCGTTGACGTTGCCCGGGGTGAGCACGACCGACAGCGGCAGGCCGCGGCCGTCTACGGCGCGGTGGACCTTGGTGGTCAGCCCTCCCGGGGGCCGCCCGAGGGCCCGGCTGGTCTGTGAGCGGCTCGGATCTGCCAGTTCGTCCCCGTCTGAGTCCCCCCTTTTGCTGGCGTCGGCGGCGTGACCACCACGCAGTGCTATCGCAGGTTGCGGCACGGAGTCGTGGCTGGAGACACCCGGTGTGCGCAGGGCCGGTGGGTTACTGTTCCGGGGGGACGTTCGCGGCGGTGGTGTCGCGGATCTCGACCTGCTCCTTGCGCAGCTCGTCCTGGACCGTGTGCTGGACAGTGTCCTGTTCGACCGTCAGACGGATTCGCTCCACGCCGACGACGCGCTTGTTGACGACAACGTGCTCCTCGTGCAGAGCGACCTCGTGGACGAGGGTGTTGTTCGTGTCGGACAGGTCCAGCCACTCGCGTGGGTAGGACGTCTCCCCGGCGGCGATGGGGATCCGCTCCACGTGGACGCGTTCACGTGTGAGCGGGATGACATGGTTCACGGGCTCGCTTACGACGGAGCGCCGCACGCTGACCGTGCCCCGCGGTTGCCATCGGGTGCTGATGTCGATCTTCTCCTCGTGGCGGGTGATCTCGATCGGACGGGAGGGATCGGCGAACTGGTCGGTCGTGGGGGACGCCGTGTCGGCGTGTGCAGCGGTATCGGGGCTGGGGCCGGCGGTGGGGTACGGCTGGTCAGGCGTGGGGTCCTGTGGCGGACGGGGCAGCCGGCCGGTGTCCGGGGCGGTCTGGGCCGTGGTTGCCCCGAGGAGGGGGCCGAGGGCGTGAGGTAGTGGAGACCGGTCGTCGGTGGAGGTGGGTGCGGAGGCAGGCCTGGGGAGATCGTGCGCGGCGGCGTCGCCATCGGGCGGGTTGGTGCGCCGCGTCTGCCCTCGGTAGTGCTGGTAGAGGATTTCCTCCTCGGCGGGCGACAGGTGTTCTCCTTCGGCGATCGCGGGAGCTTGTTCGACCAGGGATCGGCTGTAGGGGACCTGTAGCTCTGTTCCGTTGGTTTCGCAGGTGGTCAGCGGAACGAAGGCTTTCTTCCTGGTGTTGCGCAGGCGGACGGTCGCCCACTCGGGTGCGTGGGTGGCGTCGTCGAGGTAGATTTCATCGATCGTGCCAACGTTCTTGCCGGTGCAGTCCAGCACGCGGATCCCGAGCAGGTCCGCAGCGTTGGTCAGAGTCTTCACCATGTTCTCCGGGGTTGAGGTGCCGACAGCCCGCTATGTTTCTCCGGAAATAGACTGACTGACGGTACGTCAACACTTAATTCACACAAAAGGATATATGGTGGCCCTCCTTGCGCGGCCATCCGGCGAGTGCGGGCGGTACGACCTGCCGTCGTCTGCCTGCTGTCTCGAGGATCTCGTGTGATCGTCGACGTGGCGCGCGGTTACGGACGTCCGGAGGACGTACCGTAGGGGCCTACTGTCGAGCACCGGTTGACCGTCTCGGCGCGGGCACACCGCAGGGCACTCGGGAAGCCGCTCCTCCTTCTGCCCCGCGTGTGCGGGTACGACAGTCAGTCTCTTGAAACAGCGAGACCTCGCCCGCTGCCATGCCGCTCTGGTGCAGGTCGTCGCCTCGGAAACGGATCCAGGTGAGACGCGTGACGCAGAGCACGGACCCCTCGGCGGCTGTGGTCGCCGGGGACTCCCGAGTGGTTCGGGATGGTGCGGCAGTCGAGGACGCCACCCTGGTGGGTGAGGTGTCGGTCCCCGGCAGTGGTCGACGCGGGCGGCCTGGTGCCAGGCGCAGGTCCGGACGAACCTCGCGGCGGTCCAGGCAGAGCCTGCCGGCCAGAAGTGGCAGGTTCTACCGTCAGGTCGTCGCCGAGCTGGGCAAGGTGGTTTGGCCCGGCCGGGCTGAGCTGCTGGGCTATACCAGGGGCGTGACCGTGTTCGTGGCGGTCACCGTCACCGTCGTGGCAGCCCTGGACTGGGCCTGGACCAGACTGCTTGTCCTGGCGTTCGGCTGACGGCGACGCAGTTCGGCAGGGATTCTCGCTCCCGGGACGGCCAGGGCTTCCGAGCAGGAAGCCGACCGGGGGACAGCGGAGCTCGCGCCGTTCGCCGGCGGTCGTACGGGCGCAGCCTCGTGGCAGCCGACGAGCTGTGAGGGGCGACTTCGACGGATCGCTCACAAGCCCTCGTCGGCTGCGTCCCGCTCCCGCCCGTCTGTCTCTCACTCCGGGCGGACTACGCCGAGTACGGGCATGGCGTCGATGGGGGAGCGCTTGATCACTTTCCCGGGCTTGGGGGCCTGGATGATCTGGCCGTCACCGATGTAGATCCCGATGTGACTGGCGTCCTGGAAGTAGACGACCAGGTCGCCCGGGCGCACGTCGCTCTTCCTGACGTGTGTCAGGTCGTGCCACTGCTGCTGTGAGGTGCGCGGGATCTTGATGCCCGCAGCGCGCCATGCCTGCAGGGTCAGCCCGGAACAGTCGAACGCCTCGGGCCCGACCCCGCCCCAGACATAGGGCTTGCCGAGCTGGCGCTTGGCGAACTCCACGGCGATGGAGGCGCGGGAGACGAAGGGCGACTGGGTGACCGGGGACACTACGTCGTCCAGCAGCATCATCAGCCGTTCCTGGGACCGTGCTGCGGCTGCGGCCGCGGCGGCAGCCAGTTGGTCGAGGTTCCAGGCCGGGTCGATGACGGTGTCGCCGGGCACGGGGGTCGGTTGCGCTGTGCTGGAGGTAGCCCCGGTCAGTGAGGCGATCGCGAGGGCCAGGGCAAGGCAGGCCGAGCGGCGCCAGCGGTGGGAGTCGGCGGTGCGGATGGAACTCACGGTCGCCTCCCGAGCGCGCTCGGGACGGTGCTGGACGGTGCCGACGCCCCGGTGGAGTCGGCCGGGGCCGCTGCAGGCGGCTCGGGCTGCTCGGCGGCGGGGCCGTCCGGGAAGGGTGGTGCTGTGGCGGGGCTGTCCTGGGTCATGGTGAGCGGAACGGTCGCACTCGCCGGCTCGTTCTGATCAGCCGGTTCCTGCGCCGTGGAAGGGGCGGGTCCGGTGGACGCGGTCTCGGCCGTCGTCGGGGTGGCTGCGGCGAGCTGGACGTCGTCCGTCGAGTAGCGCAGCGTCCAGGTGAGGACCTCACGCAAGTAGTCGTTCGAGCGGTTGTAGGCGTTGATCGCCTTCTTCAGCTGCTGAGGGCTGGAGAGGTCGCGGTGGTCGGCGCACAGGTAGGCCCCCGCGGTGGCCGCGGCGTCGAAGATGTTGTGGGGGCTGGCCTCCGCATTGGGCCGTCCGGCTTGGGCCCACCGCTTCCAGGTCGACGGGATGAACTGCATCGGTCCGACCGCGTGGTCCCACACGGGATCCTGGGTCAGCTTTCCGTCATCGGTGGCGGGCACTTTGGCGACGTCGGCGCGACCGTCGAGCGGCGGACCGAGAATCGGGGCGAGGGTGGTGCCGTCCGCATCGAGCCGACCGCCCAGGCCGTGGTCCGATTCCACCTTTCCGATCGCCGCCAACAGGGACCAGGGCAGGTGGCAGGAGGGGTCGGTACGGGCGCGGTTCACAGCGGCACGCTGGTAGGCCGCGTACGCCGTCACGGGGATCTCCGCGCTCACGCCATGTCGGGGACGCAGGTCGACCAGCTGGCTCTCCGCCGCCTCCTCGATCGGCGCCGGCGCCGGTTCGTCGGCATCCGGGATCGGCGCTTCGGAGAGCAGCGGGTCCGGTGGAGCGGGCCGCACCACCGGCATGACCGCAGGTGAGGGGACAGGGGCTGGGTTCATCGGCGGTGCAGCTTGGGCGACCGGCACTGATGGCACTGATGCCTCCACCCAGGGCGCGTCGGAAGGCCGGAGTGTCCTGGGTGCGGCGGCAGTCGATCCGATCGGTTCCATGGGCGCCGACCAGGCGGTGCGTCCCATGAGCGCGGCACTGGCCAGCACGGCGGCCGACGTGCCCAGGCCCAGGACGAGACCGCGCCGCGCTTTGCGCATCGCGCGGTAGGAAGCCACAGAAGCGCGGCGGCGGCTACGGAACAGGACGGATGAACCCATGGCATGACCTCGGTGATCACAGCGGAGGCGGTACGGCCCGCAGCGGGTCGCACGAGATATGAGGGGACTTCGCCCCCTGAGCTGACGCCACATCACCGATATAGATCATCTGATAACACATTTGGGTCATCGGGGTGTCCTTCTGCCGGTCGCCCGTACCCGGGCAGGAGAGTCGGCCACACGTGTCCAGGGCCGCTCCGCGACGCGCCCGCAGGCACCCTCCCGACGTGTGAAACGCCTCCGCTGAACCGGTGGGTCCGCGACGCGCCGCCTTGCCCACCGGTGACGAAGCCGTTCCCGAAGTGGTGGGGCAGACGGTGGGAATCCGCCGTCTGCGACCGGCTACGCAGCGTGTTAGTAAGAACTGCGCCTCTTCGACGTTCTTGGCAACGAGAGAGTTCAGCAGGTTCCCTGCCCCCTTGTAGCGGATCTCGCGGCCTATCACCTTCTGGCGCCTTGCCCTCGGATGTCCCCGCCGCTCTGGAGGTCCCATGTCCGCTCCGCCGTTCCCGAAGAGCCCCGCCCGCAGCCCGGGAGAGGTCGACCAGACGCGTGGTCAGGACCCAACCGACGCCGAACTCCTTCAGCGTGTGCGCCAGGGCGACATGAATGCATACGGCGCTCTCTTCCGCCGCCACCGTGGCGCCGTCCACCGCTATGCGGCTGGGTTCGCCCGCTCGCACGACGGCGCCAGCGACCTGACCGCCGAGGCGTTCACCCGCGTCCTGCACGCCGTCCAGGCCGGCGTCGGGCCCTCGACTTCTTTCCTCGGCTACGTCCTGACCACCCTGCGGCGCACGGCGGGCGAGTGGGGCCGGGCGGCGGCAAAGGCCTATCCGGTCGCCGATCTGAGCGAATTCGAGCGCGACTTGATTCCCGAGGCCGACAGCCACGCACTGGCCCGCTTCGAGCACACGACGGTGGCCCAGGCATTCTCGAGCCTGCCCGCACGTTGGCGCCTGATCCTGTGGCACACAGCGATCGAAGGCACCTCCCCCGCCCAGGCCGCCGACCTGCTCGGTCTGACTCCCTCAGGCGCTTCCGCCCTGGCCTACCGCGCGCGAGAGGGGCTGCGACGCGCCTACCTCACCGGGCACGCTCGCACCGACCGTGCCGCCTGCCACAAGTACATCGCCAGGTTCGGGGCCCACGCCCGGGGCGGGCTGGGTGCTCAGGCGACGCGGCTCCAGGAACACCACATGCGTGAATGTCCGTCCTGTAGGAACGCGTTCACCGAAGTGCGCTACGTGGAGCGCCTTCTGCAGGTGGTCGACCAGCGCGCTCCCGGCCGCCCCGTTCCTGCGTGACCCGATGCACCGGCTGGTGCCGGGCGTCCCTGTCGCTGCGCGTGGGAGGAACCGGCCGATGGCGACGAGGGCTGACGGGCAATTCTCCGATCTCACCCGAAGGAGGACCCCGCAGGGCATTCGGCGTGGTGCCGGTGGCGGGCCGCGATGCAGTGGTCCACGGTGGTTGACACGCACCCCGCTCTGAAGTCGCGTCAGGTGACAGTCCCAACACCGATTTGGGTGCCGAAAGGATTCGTGATCATGCGTCGTG
This sequence comes from Kitasatospora sp. NPDC086791, assembly GCF_040685975.1. NCBI lineage: Bacteria > Bacillati > Actinomycetota > Actinomycetes > Kitasatosporales > Streptomycetaceae > Kitasatospora > Kitasatospora sp. NPDC086791. Next base: position 9,224 of record NZ_JBFBOC010000042.1, read on the forward strand.
TACGCAACCTCGTTGCCGGAGCCACACTCGTCGCCGCAGCGGCTCTGACCGTGGGAGGCCACGCGGCCTATGCCGCGGATGGCCAGCAGGCAAATCCCGCAGCCGCGCCGCAGGGCGGCCAGGCCACGCACCACATGACTGACGGTGCCAAGCCGCCGGGGGCTGGCCAGGCTCAGAACCAGGTCGCAACCCAACCGCAGGCACCCCAGCCCCACCAGGGTGGTGCCACCGGTCAGGCTCCCGCCGCACCGTCGCACCAGGCACCCAACGAGCACAAGGAGGCTCCCGGCACCGACAAGGAGCCACACGGAGGCCCCCACACCGGGGGAGGAGCCGGAACCCACACCAACACGGACCTGGCGATCGGCGGTGCCCTCCTGGTGACCGGCCTCGGCGCCGCCGCTGCCCTCCGGCGGCGCGGCAGAGGGATCGGGGCGGCTTGACGCGGTCGCTCCCAGTGCCTCGCCGTGGCCGTTGAACCGTAGCGGCCACGGTGGGGCCCGCCCCGTTTCCGGGGCGGCACATCCCGGCTCTCATGCGAAAGGCAAAACGTCCATGGGTTGTCACGCGGCCTCCGTGTCCCGGTCCGCAGCATCGCTGCGCAGACGGAGAAAGGCCGGCCCGATTGCCATGGTCGCAGCACTCTGCACGGCCGCGCTCGGCCTCGGCATGATGGTGCAGCCGACGATCCAAGCACCCGACGGCCCTCCCCCCCGGCCGTCTGCCGCCGGCGCCGCACTTCCCGCACAGCCCGCCGCATCCGCGCCCCGGCCCACCCGGATCAGGATCCCGGAGATCGGCGTCGATGCACCGTTCACCGAGGTATCGCTGACCCCCTCCGGGGAAATCGATGTCCCGCCCTCCGAAGACCGCAACCTGGTCGGCTGGTACCGGAACGGCCCGATCCCGGGAGACCGCGGCGCGGCGATCGTGGTCGGACACCTCGACACCAAGAAGACCACTGCCGTGTTCTGGGGCCTGGGATCCCTCAAGGCGGAGAACCATGTCGCGATCACGCGCGACGACCATATGGTGGCAGAATTCTCCATCGACTCCGTCGACGTGTTCACCCGGAAGAATTTCCCGGATAAACAGGTCTACGGCCAGACCTCCGACGCCCAGTTGCGCCTGATCACGTGCGGCGGCTCCTACGACACGGAACGCGACGAATACACCGGCAACATCGTCGTGTTCGCACACCTGCTGTCGTTGAAACACGAGTGAACCCCGGGGGCGGAGAGCGCCCGTCCTCGTTGCAGGGCCCGGGATTCACTTGCCGTCCCATCGCCACCCGCCCGGACGCCGGGACCTCCGCTGTTGTCGCCCCCCATGACGCCGTTGTGCGTCGACTCGCAGATCTCCGAGCGGTTCTACCGGCCGTTCAGGGACCGGCTCGGCGTCGACGCCGAGCCGCGGGACGACGAACGGCGCCGCTGACCGACCTCGTCCGGCCACCGACTGCTCCGATGCCGAGGTGCCGGCGATGATCCTGCTACCGCCACGGACGGTCCCACGGGTAGCCGCAAGGCCACCGGCTCTCATCGCAGGAATCCCTCGTAATTGTGCTGCTGGAGCTGGCTCTCGAGCCGCTTCAGGGTCTCGAGTCCGACGCCGACGATGATGAGGATGCTGGTCCCGCCGAACGGGAAGCTGCTGCCGGTGCGGAACGCGGTCAAGACGATCAGCGGGAGCAGGGCGACGGTGGCCAGGTAGAGGGAGCCGGGCCAGGTGAGACGGGTCAGGACATGGCGGAGGTACTCGACAGTGGGTCGTCCGATCCTGATGCCGGGGATGCAGCCCCCGCCGCGCTTGAGGTCGTCACCGACCCTCTCCGGGTCGAAGGCGGTCGGCGCGTAGAAGAAGGCGAAGAAGACGACCAAGGCGAAGTAGGAGGACATGTAGAGCGAGCTGTCCCCCTTGACGAGGTTGCTCTGGACCCACACGGCCCAGGGCGAACTGCTCCCGGAGAACTCCACCGCCAGCACCGGCAGGTAGAGCATGGAGGCGGCGAAGATCACCGGGACCACACCCGCCTGGTTCAGCCTCATCGGCAGATAGGTGGAGGTGCTGTGGTTGATCAACGATCGCCCGGCCGGCTTGACGTACCGCACCGGGATCCTGCGCTGCGCCTGCTCGACGAAGACGGCCAGGACGATCACGGTCATCCCCATGGCGAGAACCGACGCGAGTTCTCCCCACCCGGATGCGATGGTGCCCTGCGACCAGATCGCCCACAGTGCTCCGGGAAGGCCTGCGGCGACCGAGGCGAACATCAGGATCGACATGCCGCTGCCGATGCCGCGTTCGGTGATCAGTTCGCCGAACCACATGATGAGGACGGTACCGGCGATCAGAGCCAGCACCATGCCGCTGATCCACAGGGCAGAGGTGTTCGGCACGACGCGGTCGCGCGTGTTGCAGGACGGAAACAGAGTTCCGGAGATGGCGGTCGAGGTCACGCCGGCACCTTGAAGAGCAGCCAGTGCCATCGTCAGGTAGCGGGTGTACGCCGTGATTTTGGCGGCGCCGGCCTGGCCGTCGTCCTTCAACGCTGCCAGCCGCGGCATCACGGTGGCCAGCAACTGCAGGATGATGCTCGCGGTGATGTACGGCATGATGCCGAGGGAGAAGACCGAGAGCTGCAGCAGCGCACCGCCACTGAAGAGGTTGACCAGCCCGAACGCGTTGTCGGTGTCGGACTGCCTGAGGCATTCCTGGACGGCCGCGAAACTCACACCGGGGACGGGGAAACGTGTGCCCAACCGGAAGAGCGCGACGATGCCAAGGGTGAACAGCAGCTTTCTGCGCAGATCAGGCGTGCGGAACGCCTGGGCGAACGCGCGGAGCACAGTGCCTCCTACATCTTGGGCCCTGACTGCGCGGGCAGGGGCCGGTCTCAAGGTCGGTTCCGGTGTCGCGGGCTTCGCATGCCGGCCTGCGCCGGGGCGCCGACTGGGCAGAGGACCCGCTTTGCGGCGCGGTCAGCCGGCCAGCGCCGGCGCGGCGGCGGCTTCGGCCCGAGCGCGTTGCTTGGCGACGCGGGAGGCGAGCTGCTTCATCTCGGGCTGGCGCTCCTTGAGCTGGGCGAGCAGCGGGGTGGCCACGCAGATCGAGGAGTAGGCGCCGGTGGCCAGGCCGAGGAACAGGGCCAGCGAGATGTCGTTCAAGGAGCCGGCTCCGAGAAGTCCGCCGCCGACGAACAGGAGTGCGGCCACGGGTAGCAGGGCCACCACGGTGGTGTTGAGCGAACGAACGAGGGTTTGGTTCAGCGCCTGGTTCGCAGCCTCGCCGAAGGTCATGCGGGTCTGCCTGGTAATGCCCTTGGCCTTGTCCTTCACACCGTCGAAGACCACGACGGTGTCGTACAGCGAGTACCCCAGGATGGTCAGGAAGCCGATGACGGTTCCCGGCGTGACCTCGAAGCCGACCAAGGCGTACAAGCCGACGGTGATGAACACGTCGTGGAGCAGGGCGGCGAGTGCGGCCGCGGCCATGCGCCATTCGAAGGCGACGGCGAGGTAGACGGTGACCAGCGCCAGGAAGGCGAACAGGCCCAGCAGCGCCCGCTCGGAGATCTGCTTGCCCCAGCTCGGGCCGATCATCTGGACGTCGATGCTGTCCTTGGGAACGTCGAGTCGGCTCGAGAGGGCGCCGGTGAACTCCGCTGCGGGAACCTCCTCGGCCGAGCTCATCTGGATCCGGATCCGGCCGTCACCGGTGGACTGCACCAGCGGGCCGGCGCCGCCGGCGATCCCGTCAACCGCGCCCTGGGCCTGGGAGACGGTCAGCCCGGGCTTGGCGAGGGTGTAGACGGTACCGCCCTGGAACTCGATGCCCAGGTGCAGGCCCCGCACGCCCAGGCCGGCCAGGGCGGCCAGCAGGATCAGCACGGAGATGCGGTACCAGAGTCTGCGCCGACCGACGAAGTCGAAGGCGATCTCGCCCTGGTGCAGACGGCGTCCCATCTCGCTGAACCGTGACATCGGCTAGGCCTCCTTAGGGGTGACGGGGCGGCGGTGGCGCACGCGGTGGAGCGGCGCGCGGGCGCCCAGCCGCTGGGGGTCGAGCCCGGAAAGCCGGTGTCCCTGCGAGAAGAACGCCGTCCGCGCCAGCAGGGTGACCAACGGCTTGGCGAACAGGAAGACCACCGCGACATCCAACAGCGTCGTCAGGCCCAGGGCGAAGGCGAAGCCCTGGATTCGGCCCACGGTCAGGACGTAGAGCACGCCGGCGGCCAACACCGAGACGAAGTCCGAGATCAGAACGGTGCGCCGGGCGCGCGGCCACGCGCGCCGCACGGCCAGTGGCAGCGGGACGCCTTCGCGGACCTCGTCGCGGATACGTTCGAAGTAGACGATGAACGAGTCGGTGGTGATACCGACGGCCACGATCGCCCCGCAGATCGCCGGCAGCGTCAGCGCGAAGCCGATGGCCGCGCCGAGCAGGCACATGAGCACGTACGTCAGCAGGGCGGCCAGGGCCAGCCCGATGACGCTGACCACCGCGAGGCCCCGGTAGTAGACCAGGGAGTAGACCACGACGAGTGCGAGGCCAATGGCTCCGGCGATGAGGCCGGCCCGCAATTGGTCGGAGCCCAGATGCGGGGAGATCATGGTGACGTCGCTCTTGACGAACGTCAGCGGCAAGGCGCCGTAGCTGAGTACGTTCGCCAGGCCCTCGGCCGTCTTCTGCGTGAAGTTGCCGGAGATGGAGGCCCGCCCACCAGGGATGGGGCCGTTCACCGACGGCTCGGACACGACCTGGCCGTCGAGTACGATCGCGAACTGGTTCTTGGGCGCGGAATTGGCGGCGAGCTTGCCGGTGACCTCGGCGAAGCGCTTGCTTCCGGAGTCGTCGAAGGCGAGCTGGACCTGCCACATGGCGCCCTGCTGCACGTCGAAGCCGACAGTGGCGCTGGAGATGTTCGTGCCGTCGACGGCCACTGGGCCGAGGATGGACTTGAACCACACCCCGCCCTGCGCACCGGAGCTACACGCCACCGCGGGCTTGGCAGGGTCCCGCTGGTAGTCCTTGCGCTGTGCGGGATCCTCGCAGTCGAGGCCGTCGAACTGCGCCCGCAGTTCGGCGGGGACGCCGTCCTGGACGACTGCCGCCTCGGACGCGGCCGGTCTGGCTGATGCAGGTGCGGGGGGAGTCGCTGCGCCGGACGGTGGCAGGGGAGCCGATGCGGCGGCTGAGGGCGCCGGCTCCATGAGCGCCTGGGCGAGTGCCCGTCCGGCGGGACCCGCGCTGCCGGTGCCAGCGGGCGTCACCGAAGCGGCTGACACGGGGGCGGCGGTCGGGGTGGAAGCGGTGGGGGACGGTGCAGGGACCGGCTTGCTACCCGAGGGAGCGATAGCCAGGACCGGACGGAAGTAGAGCTTGGCGGTGGTTCCGACCTGGTCGATCGCGGCCTGGCGCCCGGCGCCGTTGGGGATGGTGACGACGATCGTGTCATCGCCCTGGGTCTGGACTTCGGCCTCGGATACTCCCAGGCCGTTGACGCGTTGCTGGATGATCCCGACCGCGGTGTCCATGTTCGTCCGGGTGACCGCCGCGCGGTCGTCGGACCGGGCGGTGAGGGTGACACTGGTGCCCCCCGCCAGGTCGATGCCGAGCCGCGGAGTGCCGTGCCCGGTAACGAGCATGAGAAGAATGAGAGCTGCCGTGACAACCGCGACGGCGACCAGCGTGGCCACGGGGCTGCCGTCAGTCGAGCGTGAGGTGGATGAGGCCACGTTCTGGTTCTCCCTGTGCAGTCAGCCCGGCCCTGCCGCGCGAAACGGTCCTGAGGCCTGCTCGGCGGCGCGGTGGCACGGGACCCACTGGAAAATCGCCTGCCTCGATGTTTCAGGCCCGCCGTCGCATTGTCAGGGCCCTCCGAGGGCAGGAGGCTCATCTGTCCCGCACCGGCGCGTCGCCTGGCACGGGCAATGGGCGCATACGTGCCGCGGGACGGGCGAGCGGTAGGGCTGGGCAATTCCCGGCCGCAACCGTGCGGTTCGGATGCCCGTCTACGTCCGCAGCGCGCGAATCACATCCTCCGATCCGGCCCGGACATGCCGTCGCGGCGAGGCTGCCAAGCGATCTGGTGGCCCCAATAGATCATGCGTTTGGCCGATGTGACGGGTGGCCAGCACGTCGTGAGAGTGACGTACCGACCGGGAGCGGTGAACCCCGAGTGCTCGGGGATCGGGGCGACCACCCCCACACTCGAAGGGTCCGTCAGATATGGCCCCGCGTCGATGGTGTACGTGTACCAGGAGCCGGCCGTTTCGACGTAGAGGTGATCGCCGACGCGCAGCAGGTCCAGATCGGCGAACGGGGCTCCGTAGGTGATGCTGTGAGCCGCCAGTGCGACATTGCCCTCCTGGCCCGGCTCGGCCGAGGACGGGTTGACCCGGTAGTGCCCGATCAAGCCGCGGTTGAGAACGTCGTCCCGGCCGATGCCCTCGGCGATGACCCCGCTCCAGTCCTTCCCCAGCCTTGGAATGTAGAGGATTCCGACCGCATCGCCCGGAGCCGCCCGGGACCACGGCACCACCGAGGCGATGCCGCCGTCGTCGGTGTGCGGCTGTCGCTCCCACTGCCGGAGAAGCCGGCCTGTGGTATCCAGCTGCGCATGATGGGCTCTCAGATCGGTCCACCAGAGCTCGTAGGCCACGAAGAGACAGACCAGCAATCCGATGGTGAGGATCAGCTCGGCGGTACCGGCCAGTAGGGCGTGTGCAACGTCCCGTGCGGGCTGCCGCACGGGACGGCAACCGTGGGCTGAGACGGCGGTGGCGGGCACGACTCGTACTCCTTAGTGGCGCTCTCGCGCGCCTTGGCGGACGGTAACCGCGACGTATCGCGGGGCGTTCTCGGAAAGCACCCGCGCAGTGCCGAGGCCGACCAACCGCTCGTCCGCACGGGCAGCGGCCGCGCAGCTTTGCTTTCCACCTGTACCAGGAAACTATCTGACGAACCATGGCCTGTTTCGGGTACGGCCGATCGTGGCCCTCGGGGAGCGGCCTTTCGGTGCGGGTGACATCCCGCCACGGGGCGGGTGGGCCCGGCCTGGTCGACAGGCCGTCATATAGCTTTTCCGGCAATCGAATGCCCTACAGGAGATCCCCGATTTGGGGGCACTCCGGTGGCGAGGCGGCCGAGCTCCCGAACACGATGGCGGAGTAAGCCAGCACAACCCAGGAATCACCGAACACGGAGGACCGGCCGTGCCCACCAGCCTCCACGAGAACAGCGGAACGAGAACCGGTGGCGGTTCCTGCCCCGCGCCCACGCTCCGGCGAAGACCGCACCACCGTCCTCGGCAGCATCACCAAGCCTCGGGAGCACCAGTGTCCGCTCCGTCCAAACGTCTCGTCCACGCCGTCGCCGTGTCCTGCGCCTTGCTGACGGTGTCGATCGTGCCTGCCTTTGCCGATCCGGTGCCCGGTCCGCCGGGAGTCGCCGGCCGGCCCGCCGAGGCCACCCCGAATCCGGCAGCAGCGGCGAGCGGTCCTGCAGTGCCAGACCCTTCCGCGTTGGGCGCCGTTCCTCTGCCGTCCGCCGCGTCGGGTGCCACGGCTCCGGTCGCGACAGGGCCCGGCAATGCCCAGGTGCCCGGTGCGGCGGTGCCGAATCCGGCGACAGTTCCCGGACCCGCCGCGCTCCCGTCCGTCCCGCCCGCACCGCAGCCGGCGGCGCGTCTGGTCGCCATGAACGTGACCAGCGGCATTCAGCCAGGCCCGGACGGCCGCGACCTGACCACCTACACCATCACCCTGGCCAACCGTGGCACCGCGCCGGTCACAGGGCTCAGGGTGGTGCAGACCCTGCCTGACACCTTCGTCAATGCCGTCACCGACCGGGGCGGGCAGATCGCGGGGTCCCAGGCCGCCTGGACCGTCGACCTCGATCCGGGAGCCCAGACGAAGATCACTACGAGCGGCAGTGTCCCGGAGAGCCAGCCCACGGGGGCATGGACACTGGCGTGTGCCTACGCAGCCGGTGAGAGCCAACCGTTCCTGTGTGCCACCCACACGCAGGCGCAGCAGGCCGCCGCACCCGAAGGCAGGGCGCCGTGGTGGCCTGTGGCCGCGGCGGTCGCTGCAGTCCTGCTCGCCGCAGGCTCGGTCGTGGCACACGTGATCCAGCGCCGAAGGCAGTGCAGACCGAGATCCGGGCTCACCCGGGCAGCCACGGTCCCGCGCGAGAGCGCGGTGCTGATGCCGGAACCACCACACGTACGACGCGAGCCGGCCAAGAGTGGAGAGCCGGATCCCACATATCCGCGTGTTGCGGAGCGGCGGGTCCCGGACCGGACGGAAACGGGCGTCCTCGCGTGGTGGCGCCCGCCCGCAGACCCGGCCGGTGCCACGCCCGACCACGGTGTCCGCCGACATTTCCGCCACGACGGCACCGAGCACGAGTACGCGGGGTACGGGGGAGCCCGGCCGACCCGGGGGGTCGACGTCCCCGGACATCCCACCGAAGAGAACACGGTGCTGTCGGTGGCCGAGAAGAGCCCGCCCCTGTCCGTGGTCGAGGAGACCCTGATGTTCCCCGCAACCGGCAAGCCATCTCCCAGGAAGGGCTGACGGCGCCTCGGGTGAGAGTCCCGAAAGACCGGGCAACCTGACGTGGGTCCGAGAGCATCCGGGCCTACGTCAGGACACCGGCGCGTCCCCGCGCGGTCCCTGTCACTTCTTCAGCATGCGCATCGTGAAGGTCCGGCGGCCGAGGCCGTGGTCCGGCGGCGTCGATGTGCTCCGACTCGGAAGGCATGACTTGTCGGGACGGTTTGTCACGCTGCTCCACCACCGCATGTGAGGCAGAGCCGAATATCGTACGGACCTTTTCTCATCGGCTGATCCAGCCGTCGCGGTTCGACTCGTCAGGCACGTGAGATGCCTTCCGGGTATGGGACGGTGCGGCCTCGTCCGGGAATTGCGACGCCGCTTGTACTGTGACCGCGAGCGGAGCGCCGGCCGGCGCTGTACAGCAACGGGAAGGCCTGTTCGGCGTGGTTCTCGTACTCTTGATCGCTTTGATGGTTCTCAGCCTGCTGCTCGTCGCTCTTGTGCTGGCGCACAAGAGCAGTGGTGGTGGCGTGGCGGGAATGTTCGGGGGGCGCCTCCAGCCCGGGGACAGCGACTCCGTGGTCGTGGAACGCAACCTCACCCATCTCACGGTTGCCGTCGCGCTCGCCTGGTTCGGCTGCATGGTCGCCCTGATGGTGATGGCCACCGCTGGTGCGTGATGGCCCTCGCCGAGGTGCGGCCGCGTGAACCTGGATCTGCGACCCCGGACCTTCACGACCCGGCCCGTCGAGGTGTGGTGAGTGGATCTGCCGCGAGCACGGCATCGTTCTGCCGGCTCACCAAGCACCGGTCGCCCGCCACCACAGGAGGACCGAGTTGCGCCGACGGGCCCTCAGGTCGGATGTCGAGAGACGTTCGGATCGGAGAAGGCCGACTCCCTTGGTCCGAGCCTCCTGGGCGAGCACGCCGAGGAGAGCGGTCCGCGTGGCGCGGCTGCCAACGGCGTACAGTCCCCTGTGTGGTTCATTTCCTCAGGAACGAGTTCGCCCTCTGCCAGGACTTCGCATAGTCGACGAGCAGATGTCCCTGGCTGCCAGGGGCCGGCGGGATCACGGAGTAGACGAAGTTGTCGAGGAGAACATGCGTAGGCCCGTACGAGGTCCCGGTACTGTGATGCACCATCTTGCCGTCGATCCACCAGTCCGTTCCCCCCCGGCTCGATGTCGACACCGTACACGTGGAAACCTGCCGTGGGATCGAACGGAAGACGGTGCGCGACACCGTTCCTGCCTGAGGCGCGCTGGCTGAGGTGCACACGAGAGTGGTCGTTGGAGTAGAACTCGAAGATATCGGTCTCGCCGTTCCCGGGAAGGGACACGCCGGGTGCCTCCCAGGTCCACAGCGCCGGCCAGAACCCCTTGGCGGCAGGGAACTTGGCTCGTACCTCGGTGGACCCGTAGCGGAAGGAGTAGGACGGCGACGTGTTGATCATGCAGCTCGACCAGTGGTACCTCTTTCCGGTCCCGCTGGTGACATCGTCCGGCTTGGCGATGATGTCCAGGATGCCGTCGGCCACCCCACCCGCTGAAGACGGCATCCGCACGATCCTCGGACTGCTCGACGGCCGGGGCGCACCCAGGTCGTCGAAGGCCGTACCGTCCCGCCCCGCCGGGCCCTACCCGCCCAGTGCTCCGCTGACGCCGACACCGGGACGCCTGCCGCGTCCGGCCGGGTGCGCCGGGCCCTGGGCGGGGCGGAGGCCGCCGTGCGACGGTGAGGAGAGGACCGCGGCTCCGGGCACACGTGGCGCCACCGCGTGACGCCACCGCGTGACGGGTCCCGGCAGGCCACGGTCCGCGCGGCCGCCGGAGGATGCATCATGCGTGCGAGGGACAGGACACCGGAAGACCCGGGGGACGAGCACCGGAACGCGCACGGCGACGAGCCCCCGGCGCCGTCACCGGGCCCGCAGACGCCCGGGAAGGCGGGTGCCGGAAAAGCCCGGCAGACCCGGCAGGCCCGGAGGGCGGCCGAGTGGGGCAGGGCGAAGTACATCGGGTCCTGGGCCGAGAGCCTGTGGGGGCGGCTGGACGCGGTGGACTTCCTCAGCCAGGCCATGGTGCTGGCCGCCACGCTGCTGCTGTGCGCGGTCCCGTTCCTGCTCGTGGTGTCCGCCCTGGCGGGGCGGTCGGCGGTGGCCGGGCTGACGTCGCGGCTGGGCCTGAGCCCGCAGGCCTCCGCCGACGTCGGCCACCTGTTCGCCTCCTCCTCGGCCACGTCCTCGTCGGTCACCGGCCTGTCCTGGGTCTTCTGCATCCTGGGCGGGCTCGCCGTCGCCGTCTCGATCCAGCAGCTGTACCAGCGGGTGTTCCAGTTGCCCAGGCAGGCCTGGGACAGGCTGCGCGCGCTGGTCTGGCTGGCCGCGGTGGTGGGCTCGCTCGCGCTGGCCACCCTGGTGGGCCGCACGTTCCATGCGAAGCAGCCGGTGCTGTGGTGGATCATCAGCGTCGTCGCGTGCGTCGGCTTCTGGTGGTTCACGATGTGGTTCCTGCTGGGCGGGCGCATCGCCTGGCGCAGGCTGGTGCCCTGCGCGGTCGCCACCGGCGCGTTCTGGACCGGCATGCTGGTCGTCTTCCACTTCACCTTCTCGGGCATGGTCGTCGGCAACGAGCAGGAGTACGGGCCGATCGGGGTGGTGTTCACCCTGATGTCGTTCTTCATCGCGATCGGCGTGGTGATCATCCTGGGCGCGTCCATGGGCATGATGTGGCACGACCGAGGCATGTCCTTCAGGGCGGCGCTCCGCAGGACGCGGTGGACGCGGTAGTCCCCCTGCGCCGCCCCACCCGCCCCTCGGACCAGCCGGCGGCCGTCGCGCATCAGCTCGCGCCCACCCGCCGCACCCGCCGCACCCGCCGCGCCCACCCGCTCAGGCGACCGCGCGCTTGACCAGCGCGGCGATCCGCTCCTCCACCTCCGCCGTGACCTCGGCCAGCGCGAAGTAGGCGGGCCACATCGGGCCGTCGTCCAGCTGCGCCTGGTCGCTGAAACCGAGCGTGGCGTAGCGGGACTTGAACTTCTCGGCGCTCTGGAAGAAGCAGACCACCTTGCCGTCCAGCGCGTAGGCGGGCATGCCGTACCAGAGCTTGGGGGCGAGCCCGGGGGCGGTGGCGGTGACGACGGCGTGCACGCGCTCGGCCATCACCCGGTCGTCCTCCCGCATGTCGGCGATCTTCGCGAGGACGTCGCGTTCGGCCTCGGCGGCCTTCTCGGCCTTGGAGGCGTTGCGCGCGGCCTTCTTCAGCTCCTGCGCGTGGTCCTTCATCGCGGCCCGCTCCTCGGCGGAGAAGCCCTCGTGCTGGCCGTTCTCGATGCTGGTCATGCCCACCCCTGTTGTCATGAGTCCGAGTCCCGATCGGTGGACCTGCCCGGTCGCGCCCGATCGCCGTGGTCACATCGTCGCCCGTCCGCCTCACGTGCCGCATCCGTACGTGGCCACGGATAGCACCACGGAGGGCCGACCCCGCCCTTCCGGGCCACCTCCTCCTGTTGCTGCCGGCCCGCACAATTCCTTGCTCGGCTGAGCCAACTGCCCTACAGTCTTGCTTGGGCAAGCAAGAATCTGCTTGCACAGGCAAAGGGGGTGTGGGGATGGGGCGGACGTTCACCGAGTCGGGGCGCCGGGCGCAGATCGTGCGGGCCGCCATCGAGGTGGTCGCCGAACTGGGCTACGCGAAGGCGTCGTTCAGCCGGATCGCGAAGCAGGCCGGGCTGAGCAGCACCGGCATGATCTCGTACCACTTCGCCGGCAAGGACGACCTGATGCACGAGGTCGTCGCCGAGGTGACCCGGGTGACCGGTGCGTTCATGGCGCCCAGGATCGAGGCGGCCGAAGGCGCGCGCGCCCGGCTGCGGGCGTTCATCGAGTCCAACGTCGAGCTGCTCGCGCTCTGGCCCGGGCACCTGAAGGCGCTGATCGAGGTGCTGCCCAACCTCGGCGGGGACGACCCGGCCACGGTGGGCTACCAGGCCTCCATGCACCTGCTGATGGAACAGCAGGAACAGGCGGTCCGGGCGGCCCAGGAGGCGGGCGAGTTCCGGGAGTTCGACGCCCGGCTGATGCTCGTCGCGCTGCGCGGGGCGATCGACGCCGTGGTGATGCGCTGGGTGGGCGACCAGGACTTCGACGTCGCCGGGGCCGGCCGCGAGCTGGCGGACATCTTCGACCGGGCCACCCGCGCCGAGCCGTAGCGGGACGCCCGGCTCGGCGGGCCCGGCAGGTCACACACAGCAACAGGACAGCACGGCACGGGACAGGGGAGCGGCAGTCATGGGAGGGGCGAGCGTGATGGGGGAGACCGTGAACGAGCAGGCCGAACAGGCGGAGCAGGCCGAGCACACCGAGCAGGAGACCGGAGCGGAAGCCGGCCGGCCGGGCGCCGCGCCGGGCGCGGACCGGAAGACGGGCGCCGCCAGGCGGGCGCTGGCCAGGTCGCTGGTCTTCGAACTGGCGCTGCCGCTCGGCGGGTTCTACCTGCTGCACGGCATCGGGCTCAGCCAGTGGGCCGCGCTCCTGATCAGCGGTCTGCTGCTGGTGCCGTGGCTGGTGCTCGGGATGGTGCGCAGCCGCCGGGTCGAGGCGATGCCGGTCTTCACCCTGCTGCTGATCGCGGTCGGCGCGTTGATGTCGATGGTCAGCGGCAGCCCCCGGGTGCTGCTGGTGCGCGACAGCTGGCTGTTCGGCCTGCTCGGGCTCTGGGTGCTGGGCACCCTGGCGACGCGGCGTCCGTTCATCCTGACCGCGGCGCGTCCGGTCGTCGCCGCCAAGCTCGGCGAGGCGGGCGCCCAGGAGTGGGCGGGGCGCTGGGACCACGACGCGGTCTTCCGCCGGCACCTGCGCACGCTCACCGCGGTCTGGGGCCTGGGGTTCGCCGTGGACGCCGGGATCCGGGTGGCACTGGCCTGCACCCTGCCGGTGGACGTGGTGCCGCTGGTGAACTCGCTGCAGTGGCCGGCGGTGCTGGGCGGGCTGTTCGGCTTCCACTTCCGGTACGTCAACCGCCACGGCCTGAAGGTCTGACGCCGGGCCGTCAGTCCACGGGCGGCCCTGGCCGGGAGGCGGGCCGACCGGGAGCACCGCCGCCCCTCGGGCGGACGGGCGGCCGACCCGGGCCGCTGCGCCCAGCCCAGCCCGGCCCGCCCGCCCGGGGCCGGGGCCTACTGCTCGACGCGGACCTTGTCGGCCTGCATCCCCTTCTGCCCCTGGACGGCCTCGAAGCTGACCTTCTGCCCTTCCACCAGGGACTTGAAGCCGCTCCCCTCGACCGCACGGAAGTGAACGAACAGGTCAGGCCCGGACTCCGGGGTGATGAACCCGTACCCCTTCTCGTCGTTGAACCACTTGACCGTGCCGTTCTGACGCTCCGCCATGTCTTCCCCTAGCCGATGTGAATCATTGCCGACCGCGATCCTTTCACGTTCGGTGAGGGAACGAGTGCCAAACGTCACGTGCGTCCCGGTTCCGGCCCGCGCCACCGTCGCGGGCCGCCCCGGCCGCGTTTGGCGGTTCGAACACGGAGCCCTATCCTTCTGGCGATCTCTGCGGTGACCGGCACCGCAGACGTGTTCGGTGGGGGCGCCGCAGTGAATTCCGAAGCCGCGGCGAGCGCCGCAGCCATGCGCGACAGGTCGCGCACCCGGGCCGGCGGCCCCGGTCCGGTCGCCGACCCGGGGGCGCTGGCCGTGGCCGCACAGGTGCTGATCGCCCTGCAGACCGCCGCGCAGGTGGCGGTGGGGGTGGCCGGAGGTACCCGGTCGGAGCTCTTCGCACGGTTCGTGCCGCTCTCGCTGCCGCTGTTCGTCACCACCGTCGTGGTGTTCTTGTGCTGGTTCCGGCGCTGCCGGCTCAACGCCGGACACTTCGCCCCCGGAACGCAGCGGCACTCGGCGGGACTCGCCGTCGGCGCGTGGTTCATCCCGGTCGTGATGTGGTGGGTCCCGCTCCGCGTGGCGCTGGACATCCGGCGTGCGAACCGCCCTGCGGGCGCGAACCCGCCCGCGGGCGGGGAGTGGCTGATCAACGCGTGGTGGGTGGCGTGGCTCGGCAAGACGATCGGCGCCGTGATCGCCATCCGGCTCGGGGCGCCCCGCCCGTACCCGTACTCGCTCTACGACGAGGTGGTCGGCGTCGTCGCCGCGGTTCTGGCGATCCTGGTGATCCGGCAGATCACGGCCGGTCAGACCGCCAGGATCCGCGCCGACCTCAAGTCCGTTCGCTACGGCCGGACTTCGTCCCACTGACCGAACCACCGACCACCCTCCGACCACCCTCCGGCCGGCCACCAGTCGACCACCGGCCGGCCGCCGCTCAGCCGCCGCCCATCCCGCCCTGGGCGGCGACCATGGTCAGGTGCAGCCCGCCCACCGCTCGGGCCAGGCCCGGGGCCGGCTCGGCGAGCCGCTCGGTGAACGCGGCGATCCGCCCGGCGTGGGTCCGGCGGTCCTTCCGGGAGAGCACCAGCCGCAGGTGCCCGTGGGCGGCCAGCGCCGCGAGGACGGCGTCGGCGAACGGCGCCCCGGCGGCCGGGGTGTCGCCGCGGACGAGCCCGGCCACCCGCGCCTGGAGGTCCAGGGCCTCGCGCGGATCGTCCATCGTCACCGGCCGCCGCGGCGCGACCGGGCCGTAGGGGTCCCGGTCCGCGACGGTCACCGCACCGAGCACTGCGAGCCGTTCCTCGACGGCCTCCAGGGTCTCCTCACGGCCGCGCCTGATCCACGACTTCCAGGTGTGCGGCCGGCCGCCCAGCTCGGCGAGCAGCGAGTCCAGGACCGGGTCCCCGGTGGCGGCGGCGGAGACGATCCGCGCCCGGCCCGCCCCGTCCTCCTCGACGGCGCCCCGGTGGGCGAGCTCGGCCAGGGCGGCCGCACGCACCAGGAAACCGGCGCGGGTGCGGTCCTGCAACGCCTGGGCCCGGGTGTCGAAGGCCAGCAGGTAGGCGTCCAGATGCAGTCCTCGGCTCATGCCACCGACGATACGGCGCGTCCGTCCGCCCGCCCGCCGTCGGCTCCGGGACGGACCCGCCCCCACCTGCGGAAGTACCGCCGTCCGCCGTCCGCTCGGTACGGATCCAGGGGCGCTGCTGCTCGCCGTGAGCCTGGTGAGCTGCGTGCCGGCCTTCCTCGGGGGAGCCCGGGAACCCGACCCGGTGAAGAGCGTGGGAACCGGTCTGCTCCTCTTCGCCGTGACCTGCTACGGACTCCTGCGGGCCCGCGGGCCCTGGTACCGGGAGCGGCTGGAACGGCTGAGCCCTCCGCCGCCGGCCGCGGAGCTGGTCGCGTCGGACGAGACCTTCGACCTGTTCTCCCGCGGTCTCACCACGCCCCTGCTCCTGGTGCTGCTGATCGGCCTCGCCCTCGGCTACGCGACGGGGATCCCGGTCGGCATGTTCGTGGCGGGCATGGCGGCCGCGATGCTCTGGCAGTCCCGCCGGCTGGCGGCCGAGGAGCGGCGGCTGGGCGGCCGGGTCCTGTGCCTCCACACCCCGGTCCGCGTCGCGGCCGACGACCCCCACGGCCCGCTGTACCGCCGGTCCCCCTTCTGGATCGTCCGCGAAACCCCCTGACGTCCCGGTCCGCCGCCCCTCCGGCGGGCGGAACCGGCCCCCCGTTCACCTGCTCCACGGCCGCACCCGTACCAGCGTGCGCGTACCCGCCCGTCAGCCGAGCAGCCGCAGGCGGGTCGTGGCGACGCCGAGCCGCACGCTCTGGCCCCAGGTGAGCTCCAGGGCGTCCGCCTCGATCCCGTCGCCGAAGGCCACCAGGTGCTCGGACTCGACGGTGAGCACCAACCGGCGCCCGTCCTCCAGCAGGCCGTGCACGTGACCGGTGCCCGTGGTGGGGGAGGGCCACGCCTCGCGGACGAACCAGGCCAGCGCCGGGGCGCCCGGGGCGGGCAGGACCAGGGGGCCGCCGCGCTCCAGCCAGGCCGAACGGCACCAGCCGGTGGCGCCCGTGCCGGTGCCGACCAGGACACCCGAGGACGCCTGAGCCTCCCCGCCGCCCCCGCCCCCGTCCCCAGCCCCGCCCCCGCCGCCCCCGTCCGTCCCGCCGTCCGCCGTCCCCAGCCGGTAGCGCGCCGTCTGGTGGCCCGGCTGCCCGACGTACACCTCGTTCAGCGCGAGCAGCCGCTGCCCGTCGTCCGCGACGGCCTCGACCATCGTCCGCTCCTCCAGCACCCCCTCGCCGCGCGCCGCCGCCCGCAGCAACCCGGGCAGGCCCGCCACCCGGTGACGCACCAGCACACCGGGGTTGCGGCCCGGGTCCGCGTCCACGCCGACCACCGGCTGACCGTCCAGGTACTTGGCCACGTTGGCCACCAGACCGTCCTGGCCGACCACGGCCACCACGTCCCCCGGCTCGAACAGGAAGCGCGGCAGGTCCGCCCGCTCGACCCGGCTGCGCCGCCAGTCCAGCGGCACGGCCGCCGCCGCCTCGGCGAGCGCCTGCGCCTGCCGCCGGTGACGCCGCTCCACCTCCTGGGCCGAGCGGCCCCGGGAGGCGAGGAAGAACGCGGCCTGCCCGGGCGTGCCGTGCCGGGCCACCAACTCCTCGTACTCGGTGCGCCGGTGCACCAGCACCACCCGCGGGGCGAGACTCACCGCTGCGCCCCGGCCGCCTCAGCCGCTCCTGCCGCCCCGGCCGAGCCGGCCGCCCCGAGCCGGGCCAGCAACCCGGTGAGCACGTCCGGGGTGAGCGTCACGCTGTCGATCCGCGGCAGGTGCTCCGCCAGCCGCATCAGCGCCAGCGCCCGCAGCACCGCCGGATCGGCCTGCTGGTGGGCCGCCAGCCAGGCCGCCTCCGCCGCCGCCCGGGCCTCGCCGAGCTCACGGGCGGCCTGCGCCTCGGCGGCGGCCAGCCGGGTGCGGCGCTGCGCCTCGGCATCGGTGCGGACCCGGTCGGCGGCGGCCTCCTCCTCCGCCTGGAGCCGGCGGTTGGCACCCTGCTGGGCGAGCAACTGCTCCTCGCGCCGGGCGAGTTCGATGCGGTTGGCGAGCTCGTTCTCGGCGATGCCGCGCTCGTGCTCGACGGCCACCGCGCGGCGTTCGAAGGTCGCCCGGTCGGCCTCCTGCTGCACCAGCTCGCGGGCCGGGGTGCGCAGCGCCCGCTCGACCTCGGGCTCGGGCCGCAGCGCCACCACCCGGACGGCGATCACGGCGAGTCCGGTCTCGGTGATCCGGGGCTCGTCGGCGAGGCCCTCGGTCATCCGCCGGCGCACCGCCGCCACCCCGTCCGCGAGGGCGCCGGCGAGCGGGGTTCGGGCGAGCAGGCCGAGCGCGTGCTGCTGGGCGGTCTCGGTGAGCAGCGTGGCGAGCTGGTCGAGCGGGGCCGCGCGCCAGGCGCCCGTGTCGGGGTCGATCCCGAAGTCGACGCGGGTGGCGGCGGTGGCCGGGTCGGTGATCCGGTAGGTGAGCGTCGCCTGGACGCTGACGTCCTGGAAGTCCGAGGTGCGGGCGTGGAAGAGCATGGCGAGTTCCCGGTCGTCCACCGGCACCTCGGAGATCGCCGCGGTCAGCGGCCGGAACCAGAACGCCAGCCCGGTCCCGTCGTGGGCGACCCGGCCGCGCCGCAGGTGGCGGATGTGCGCGGTGGGAACGGCGCGCAGGTGGCGCAGCCCGAATCGTCTGGTGATGTCGGCCATCGGAGAGACCCCCTTCTCGTCATGCCGACGATATTGGGTCGCCCCGATTTTCGTCAAGATGACGAAAACGAATCCCCTCAGGCCTCCAGGACCAGCCGCAACAGCTCCCGCAGCGCCTCGCGCTGCCCCGCCGTGAGTCCGGCCAGCGGCTCGGCCGCGAAGGGCATCCGGGCGCGCAGGTCGGCGGCCACGCCGCGCCCGGCCGCCGTGGCGGCGACGCGCTTGACCCGGCGGTCGGTCTCGTCGAGGCTGCGCTCGACCAGGCCGCGCGACTCCAGCCGGTCGATGATCACGGTCACGTTGGACGGCTCCGCGTGCAGCCGCTCGGCGATGCGCCGGGTGGGGACCGGGCTCTCGGCGGCGAGCAGCGCCTTGGCCTGCAGCGGGGTCAGGTCGTGGGCCGCGGCGGCGGCCTCGGACTCCTGGGTGTAGCGGCGGTTGACGGCCGCGAAGAGGCCGACGACCTCCCTGGTGAGCTCATCTGATGGGTCGGGCATGGGTCCAGCGTAACCAGGTGCTTGACAGGGTTGAATGTCAGCCCACATAGTTATGGTTCATATTGGTTATGGACCATAAGGGTCATGAACCGTAAGCATGTGAGGGGTCCATCCGATGAGCACCAAGACCGTCCTGATCACCGGCACGTCCTCCGGCATCGGCCTGGCCACCGCCGTCGCGGCCGCCCGCGCGGGCTGGCACGTGATCGCCACGATGCGCGACACCGCCAAGGCCGGCGCCCTGCTGGCAGCGGCCGAGGAAGCCGCCGTCACCGTCGACGTCCGCACCCTGGACGTGACCGACCCCGCCTCGGTCGAAACCTGCCTCGCCGGCCTCGACCGGCTCGACGCCCTGGTCAACAACGCCGGCGCGGGCCACGTCGGCACCCTCGAACAGGAGAGCGTCGAGGACGTGCGCGCCGTCATGGAGGTCAACTTCTTCGGCGTCCTGCACGTCACGAAGGCCGCCCTGCCCCTCCTGCGCGCGAGCAAGGGCCGCCTGCTCACCGTGACCAGCGTCGGCGGCGTCATCGGCCAGCCCTTCAACGAGGCCTACTGCGCCGCCAAGTTCGCCGTCGAGGGCTTCATGGAGTCCCTCGCCCCGGTCGCCGCCACCACCGGCGTGTCCGTCGGCGTCATCGAACCGGGCGCGGTCGCCAGCGAGTTCGTCGCCAACGTGGGCCTCCCGGACGACGCCCTGGAACAGGCCGGCCCCTACGCCCCGGCCCTGTCCGCCTACCTGGACCGCACCCGCGGCGCCTTCGCCAACGCCCAGACGGCCCAGGACGTCGCGGCCCGGATCGTCGACCAGCTCACCGCCGACCGGCCCGCCTTCCGGCTGCTCACCTCCGACGCCGCGCGCGCCTTCGCCGCCACCAAGCTCACGGACCTCGACGGCTCGGCCGTCCAGGCCCTGACCACCGCGTGGGTCGCCGGGTAACGCCCCGCCCCGGCCCCCGGGGCCGACCGGCCCGATCGGGCGCCACGCCCCGCGAGGCGCCCGCCCGACGGACCGCCGGCCGATTAGACTCGCCCACCATCAGCCGCCTGACCAGCGAAAACAACGAACGGCTACCCCCGCAGCAGCAGGACACCGCGTCGAAAGGCAGTGCGTTGAAGGTGACCGAGACCATCCCGGGTTCCCCGTGCTGGGCCCAGCTGAGCGCCCACGACCTCCCCGCAGCCCAGCAGTTCTACGGCGGACTGTTCGGCTGGACCGCCGAGACCGACCCGGACCCGCAGTACGGCGGCTACACGACCTTCTCCCACGACGGCGCGCCCGCCGCGGCCGTGGCCCCGCTGATGAACCCCCAGCAGCCGGTGATGTGGCTGCTGTCCTTCGCCGCCGACGACGTCGACGGCACCTGCGAGGCCGCCAAGGGAGCCGGCGCCCAGGTGTGGATGGGGCCGATGGAGATCGGCGACCTCGGCCGCTGGGCGCTGCTCAGCGACCCGACCGGCGCGCCGTTCGCCCTCTGGCAGGCCCGCGGGTTCGCCGGCTTCGGCGTGGTGGACGAGCCGAACGCCTTCGGCTGGGCCGACCTGTCGACCCGGGACAAGGACGCCGCACTCACCTTCTACCAGGGCGTCTTCGGCTGGCAGGTCCAGCCGCACGACACCTACCCGATGGTCGGCCTGGCCGGCCGGATGTTCGGCGGCGTGATGACGATGGACGCCTCCTTCCCGCCGGAGGTCCCGTCCCACTGGAACCCGTTCTTCACCGTCACCGACGTGGACGCGGCCGCCGCGACCGCGACCCGCCTGGGCGCCGAGGTCCTGCACGGGCCCGTCGACGCGGAGATGGAGAACGGCCCGAGGCTCGCGGTGATCCGCGACCCGCAGGGCGCCACCTTCGGCGTCTTCGCCCCCCGCACCGACGCCTGACCCGCCCCGCCCACCCGCCGGGCGCCTCCCACGGCCGGGACCTCGGGGCACCCCGCCCCGAAGTCCCGGCCTTCGTCCGCCCCCCACCCCCACCCGCCCCCGGTCCGGCCGCCACCCCGGCTTCCGGGTGACTGTGATTCCGCACCCCCGGTTCCAGCCGGACTGACCCCGAACCAGCACCGCACGATGCCCGGTGACCGGGCGGAAGGAGACAGGTGTGGACCACGCTGCGTACGGAACGGACCCCGCGGGTGAGGCCCACGACCGCGGAGCACCCGCAGGAGACCCCCGGCCCGGCCCCGGCCGACGCCCCCGCACCCTCACCCCCCGACCCAGCCCGCGCGGCTGCACATCGGCAGCCCTCGGCATCACCGGCGAACTACTCCTCACCCTGGGACTGGTCTTCGCCCTGTTCATCGTCTACTCCCTCTGGTGGACCGGCATCGTGGCCGACACCTCGGCCGCCCAAGCCGCCACCCGACTCCGCCGAACATGGACAGCCGGCCCCACCGACACACCGGGCACCGCGACAGCCGCCGACGGCACCACGAACGACCCGGCGGACCCGGACGGCATCGGCTTCCTCCACATCCCGGCCATGGGACGCGACTTCCAAGTCCTCATCCGCATGGGCACCGACAACGAGACACTCTCGCAAGGCGTGGCAGGCGTCTACGAACGACCCTACCGATCGGCCATGCCCTGGGACGAACACGGGAACTTCGCCCTCGCCGCCCACCGGGACGGCCACGGCGCCAAGTTCCACGACCTCGACGCCCTCACACGCGGCGACGCCATCGTCGTCGAGACCCGGAACAACTGGTACGTCTACCGGGTGGACAGCCTCCTGCCCCAGACCTCCAAGTACGACACCGACATCACCGCCCCCGTCCCCAAGGAATCCGGCTACGGATCCCCCGGGCGGTACATCACACTCACCACCTGCACCCCCGTCTACACCTCCCGGTACCGGATGGCCGTCCGGGGAAGCCTCGCCCGGATCGACCCCATGAACCAGCGCCGCACCCCTCCACCCGAGCTGCGCCACACCTGAGCCGCCCCCACCCGAGCCCGCCCGCCCCGCGAGGGACACACGCCGAGGCGGCCCGGAAACCCACCAGGGGTTCCCGAGCCGCCTCGTGCACGCAGCCGGTTCAGGCGCTCAGCGCCGTCGCTCAGCCCTCCTGACTGCGCCGGCGGTACGCCCGACGCAGGAACAGCGCCAGGCTGCCGAGGCCGAGCAGCCCGCCCGTGGCCGTACCGGCCAGGACGACGTCCGCACCGGTCTCCGCCAGGCTGCCGCCGCTGTGCCCGCCGTTGTGGTGGGTCGCGGGAGCGTTGATCTCAAGACCGGGAGCCTGCGGCTCGGGCTTGAGCCCGCCGTTCGGGAAGCCGTGGTTGCCGGACTCGCCGTGCTCGCCGTTCGGGAGACCGTGGTTGCCGGACTCGCCCTTCGGCGGGTTGTGCTCACCGTGCTCACCCTGGGGCTTGCCCTCCGGGTGATCGCCGTTGCAGCCACCGTGGTCGTGGTCCTCGCACGGCGTGCAGGCCACGATGGTGACCGTGTTGCTGGTGGCGGTGACGGCGCTGCCGTCGGGGCCCTTGCCGGTCACGGTCGCCGTGTCGGTGATCTTCCCGGCCTTCACGTCGGCCTCGGTGGTGACGTAGGTGGCGGTGCAGACGGTGGACGCACCCAGGTCGAGCGTGGTCGCCGGGCAGGTCACCTGCGGGGAGCCGGGGGCCACGTCGGACACCGACAGCGAGGGCCGCCAGCGCGCGACGAAGCCGGGCCGGCTCAAGCCAGCCCCGGTCCAGCGCCGCGTACATCGCACCGTGCCCGCGCCGGTGCTCGGCCGCCAGCGACAACTCCACCAGTGTCCTGACCGGCCCGTCCGTGCACAACAGTGCGTCGGTCAGCTCGAAGAGCACATCCGCTCGCTTGTACAGACACTCGTAGAACTCAACCCGAAAGCGGGACAAGATGCCCAACGCGTCACCTACGGGCGCGTCGACGGGAAGACTCATGGGCAGCGGCCGTTCTCTCGTGCTTCCTGACTCGACATCTCGAAGCGTGGAGAACGGCCGCCTCTGCTGTCCCGGAAAGAACCGCAGATCAGCAGGTCGAGTGACCAGCGAGGTTAAACAACAAGCTGATGAGGGGTTTCTGTCACTTGATCTTGACTGGCGGGTGGGGAGGCAGTGTGGCCGACCTGTGCCCGCCTGCTGTTGCGACTGGTGCGCCGGGCATGGAGGTCAGGGAGTGGTGCTGGGGCTGGGGGTGCTGCCGGCGCCGAAGGTGATGGTCTCCGGCTTGGAATCCCCGTAGCAGCCCGCGTCGAAGCCGGCCCGGTCCAGGCTTGCCTGCTTCGACGGCGACAGTTCGTTCCACTCTGCGGCGCAGGTCTCCGCGGACGGCTGGCGGCCGCGGTGGGTGATGGCCGTGAAAGCGGCGGCGCCAGCGTAGGCGGACTGAACCCAGTCCGCCACCACCGGCGTGGCTGCCACGGAGGGTGACGATGAAACCGGTGCGGACATCGACGGAGCAGGCCGGGTGGCCTCAGGCTGGGCGGATGAACATCCTGCCGACAGGACAGCCAGGCCGATGACGGATATGGATGCGGCGAGCTGTGTGATCTTCTGCATGATGGCAGAGAGTAGCTGACACGTGCCACTTAGTGCGGAGTGGGGCGAGGCATTAGCCGGGACCCACACCCCGCCTGCTGGTCGGTGCGACAGGGCGGTTGCGAGTTGGTGGCCGAACTGCGCAGCCTGGCATCCAATCGCTGGCGGGTCCGCTGGCCTGACGGTCGGACCTTGGCAGTGCATCTCGCCCCGGCGCTGGGCGGTCAAAGTCGCTTGGCAATCGGTCAAGGTCGCCTGTCAGAGGAGTGCGCCACGAAGTACCACACGATCGAGTGGAGGTGAAAGACCTTCTCCGCCGGGCCGTCGCAGCGGTCTGGTGAAGCTGGGGGCAGCCTGATCCGGGGAACGCCGGGGAGGGCGGCAAGCAGCCCCGACAACGGCGGGACGTGCCGGGACTACCGGACGGTGCGGGTCCGTCTAGCGAGGTCAGAAGGTGTAGCGAGAGCGAACCAGTGGTTGAAGCTCCGTAAGCAGGTGGCCGGCTCAAATCTGGTGGATACGGGCCGGTGTGCAGTGCGTGACACGGCCGTCTTCGGGCGGGTGGGTCAACTCCGAAGCCGGATTTCCTGTTCCGGTGGGGAGGCCACGTTGAAAGCCTGCGGCGTAGGCGTGGCGATGCTGCCGGAGTAGAGCTGGGCACCTCCCTGACCGATCGATTGTGTGGTGAACGTGGGGATCCTTTCAGGCTGACCGCCCGGAACGCCTGTCCGGCCAGCACCATCAGAGGAACTGACATGCGGCACCTCACCCCCGCCTTCGCCCTCAGCGCCCTCCAATGCGGGAAGCAGATCGAGCAGTTCCTCGGCGCCATCGAAATCGACGGCCGGCCCGGGCTCCGCTGGATCGTCCTCAGCCCCGGCCGTGCGGGCATCACCATCTACCTGAGCGAGGTCGAAGACGTCGGCACCGACGCCTTCCTCGACATCACCGAGTTCCCGTCCCTGGACCCCGAGGACGAGACCTGGGGGCGGGAAATCGCTGTCCTGCCCACCCCCGAGGAGGCCCTGCATCTGTCCGAGCGTGAACTCGCGGCAGACCCGCAACGCTGGGTCAACGACAGCATCGTCTGCGACGAGTACCAGGACTTCCGGACCGCACGCAGGTCGAACCCGTGAGGACCGGCGCGCGAGTCAAGGAGCCGTTGTCGACTGGCCGTCGACCTGTGGAAGGAGCTGAACCACGCTGATCCAAGGGGAGTCGCCGGTCTCCTGGAACGCGCGGACCCTCCAGCGCTCTGCGGGCAGGTGGACGGGGGCTTGGTCCGGCTCGCCTCTGCCGTCCGGGTATGGCACGCCGAGGTTCTTGCCGGCCTCGGCGGAGTCCATGAGGACCGCCGGTCCGTCGGTCTCCCAGAGACCGCACTCCTCCCACGGCGTCGCCGGGTCGTTCAGCGCCGCTTCGGCAACGGCGAGCAGCTCAGCGTCGGAGTCGGCGGCGAGCCAGCGCATGAAGGCCCTCTGCTCGGGCAGGTAGCAGGTGGTGGCGGGCTCGTCGCCCAGCACCAGCGCGGAGACGTCGCTGCGGCCGCGCAGGCCGATCACCTCGGCCAGGCCCTCGACCGCGCAGGCCCGGTCGTAGTCGTCCGGCTGGTCGCTGTCACCGATGATCACGCCGTCCTCAGTGCAGCCACCCCAGTACTGCAGTGCGGACACCGGGACGACGATCAGAGGACCACCCATGGATTCGACCCAGGTCAGATCGAGGGTCATCCGGACGGCATGTGGATCAGTACTCATGTGCGCAGTGTGCCGCTGATCAGTGACAAGCAGGGAACCTGGGTGAGTACCTGCACGGCGGGCAACGGACCGAACTGAAAGACCCCCATAACTTCACCGCCCGACCCGAGCGCTGGCTGCCCGAGATCGCTGACTGGGTCACCTGGTACTCGGGTCTGGAGGCATTCGTCGACCCTGCCGGAGGTAGGGCCTACTGGACCGCCCGCGGGCCGGCACTCGTGACCAGCACCAAGCTCGGCGCGGCCTGCTACATCGACGACCGTGCCGTTCACCACGCCGGCGACTGGGACGCCACTCTCGTCACTGTCAGCCGAGTGGTCGGCCTCGATCGCGCGGACCTCCCCATTCCGGCCTGATCCACAGCACAACTGAGGGCCTGTCCCCCCGGTGTTGATACCGGGGAGACAGGCCCCTTTGCGCTTTGGGGCTGCGGATGTTGTCCGCGGACAACATCCCTCCGGGCTGTGCTGGCAGTCGGATGGCATCCCGCTGAGTGGTGTGGCAGAGATCTTGGTGCAACCCCTGCTCATGAAGCAGCCATCGCGCAACTCTCCGAGTAGGAAGGCTCGTCGAGTGAGAGGTGCGCGATGGCCTTGTCCCAGTCTCACCTTCTCCGCCTCATGGAGTCACTGCGTACGGCAGACGGAATCGAGTTGATCAGGACCCTGGCCCAGCGGATCCTGCAAGAGCTGATCGAGGCCGAGGCGACCGCTCGGATCGGAGCCGAGCCGGGCGAGCGAACCGAGGCCCGCACCACCTGGCGCAACGGCCACCGCGACAAGACGCTCACCACGCAGGCCGGCGACCTGGACCTGGCCATCCCCAAGGTCCGCACCGGCAGCTTCTTCCCCGGCCTCCTGGAACGCCGGCGCCGCATCGACCGGGCGCTCTACGCGGTCATCATGGAGGCCTACGTCCTGGGGGTGTCCACCCGCTCCGTCGACGACCTCGTCAAGGCCCTCGGCGCGGACACCGGCATCTCCAAGAGCGAGGTCTCCAGGATCTGCGCCGACCTGGACGGCCAGCTCACCGCCTTCCGCACCCGGACGCTGGGCCACACCCGCTTCCCCTACGTCTACCTCGACGCCACCTACTGCAGGGCGCGGGTGAACCACCAGATCGTCTCCCGGGCCGTGGTCGTCGCCACCGGCATCACCGAGGACGGCGGCCGCGAGGTGCTCGGACTCGTGGTCGGGGACAGCGAGACCGAGGTGTTCTGGGCCGAGTTCCTGCGCTCCCTGCGCGAACGCGGCTTGGCCGGCGTCCGGCTGGTCATCGGCGACCACCACAGCGGCCTGGTCAAGGCGATCCGCAAGGTCATGCTCGGCGCCGCCTACCAGCGCTGCCGCGTCCACTTCCTGCGCAACACCTTCGCGATCATTCCGAAGGACGCGGCCGAGACGGTCGCCGCGACGATCCGCACGATCTTCGCCCAGCCGGCCGAGGCCGCAGTCCGGGCCCAGCTGGACACCGTCGCCGAGATGCTCGGCAAGCAGTTCCCCAAGGTCAGCCAGATGCTCCTGGAGGCCAAGGACGACCTCACCGCCTTCGCCGCCTTCCCCGAGCGACACTGGAAGAAGATCCGTGACGAGCTGACTTCACGACTCGTGAACAAAGCCACGGCACCATATCGGCCTGCATCGCCGTCATGGCGCCAGATCCACGGCTCGGAACGGTCCTTCGCGGATCTGCCGCGGAGCGCGACGTGTGGCTTGACGTCCGGCCCGCCGCCCCGGTGTCAGTGGGGGCGAGGGGTGGCCAGGAGGTCGGTGGCGCGGGGGGTCTGCTGGTAGAGGACGTGTTGTCCGATGCGGGTGCGGGTGATCAGTCCGCTGCGGTGCAGGATGCCCAGGTGGTAGGAGACGGTGCTGGTGGAGAGGAAGTGCCGCTCGCCCAACTCCCCGGTGGTGCGGGCGGTGTGCAGGTCGGAGAGCAGGCGCGCCCGGGTCACCCCGAGCAGGGCGTGGACCGACGGCCCGGAGCGGACCTGCGGTCCGGGTCCGCATGGGTAGGCGAACATGGGCTCGCGCGCGGCGGGCCCCGGTATCGAGTCGATGACCACCCGCAGGTCCGTGGTGAACACCGAAGGAGTCAGGACCAGGCCCGCACTGCCGCCGATCCGGCCCTGGAACCGGCTGACCAGACTCAGTCGGTCGTCGCTCCACAGCACCTTGGGATGCAGGGTGGCCAGCATGCCGGACAGGCCGTGGCGGGCGCTGGTCTGGGCCCGGTGGGTGATGTCCTCCTCCATGCGGGTGCGCAGGGCCGTCCACTGCGGGGCGACGGTCCCCTCCCACAGCCGCTGCAACTCCGCCGCCACCCGCTCGGCGAAGTCCTGCTCGCCCCGCTCCAGCGCGTCGCGCAGGACGACGGGGACCACCCGCCCCGCCAGGCGCTCCTCGTCGACCCCCTCGGCCATGACCCGCAACTCCCAGCGCAGACGGGCGCGATCCGCGGTGGCGACCGCGTGCAGCTCCTCCTCCAACCCCGTCTCCGGGGCCTGCGGCTGCGGTGTCAGGAAGTCCGGCACGTAGTCCCACGAACCGCTGAACAGCGAACCCAGCAGCACGAGCTTGCGGTCACGGACGGTCTCCTGGACCCTGCTCCGCCAACCGCCGCCGCACGGCCGCTCGTTGTCGCGCAGGAGACGCAGCGCGCCGATCGCGGTGCTCAGCGGCGAGATCGCGAACCGGGTGTTCGCCAGTACGGCGCGGTCCATGTCGAGGTAGAGCACGACACCCTCCGAGATCAGCCCTCGGCCGTCCGAGCGGCCGACGTCATGAGTGTTCGAACCTGATCGAATCACTCGAGGGCGGCCCCGTCATCCGGTTCCCTTGAGTCGGACCGGGCGGCACGACGCCGATCGCGCCTACCGGCCCCGTCCCTCCCACCAGCCGTCAGCAACCGCCCCGGGCCGCGCACTGGTCCAGGCACCCGGGCCGGTTCTGGCCTGCGCACGGGTGGGCCGAGGAAAACAGCCACCGAACACCAGGAGACAACCCATGATCAGGAAGCGCACCGCCGTCCGCCTCGGCGCCGTCGGGAGGAAGGTCGCCGCTGTCGCACTCGCCGGCGTGGCATTGGTCGGCGTGGCCGGGGCGGGCACGGCCAATGCCACCACCGACGCCGGAACCGGCCTCGGCACCTGCGGACCCGGGCAGGGCGGCGGCCTGAACTCGCCCTGGTACGGCTGGACGCTCACGCCCTGCGTCAACATCGACTCCAGCGGATACCTGTACAGCACCGTCACCGCGTCCGGCGGCCAGACCGACGTGCGCCTCTACACCGGCGTCTACGACAACTGCAACGGTGTCACATACGGCATCAACGGCGACTCAACCCAGAACCACGCCTGGCCGACCTACGGCTACACCGAGAGCTACCACGTGAACCCCCCGTACTGCGCCAAGGGCTACTGGGGCATTGCCCGGCTCACCAACAACGGCCAAGGCTCCCCGTGGGCCTGGTCACAGGGCCTGTACATTTCCTAGCAAAATCGGCGGGGGCGGCGTGTGCCTTCGCCGTCCCCGCCGGAGCCGGCCTCTCGCGGGGAATCTCGCAGGACGGGCGTGGGCTCGGCCATACACTCTGCTGCACCTGCAACAGCTCCATCGGCGGCAAGCACGGCTCCCCCCACCGAACCACGCGAACCGGTGGCGCCACTGCGCGGCGCCACCGGCCGGGAAGAGGAGGAGCGAGGAGGAGGGCGGCCGGAACGGCCGTCCTCCTCCTCGCTCCCGACTCTCGGAGGCGCCGCGCGATGACCGACATCACCCGCCGCGCCCGCCCCGTACCCCGCCGCGGCGGCCCGCCCCGCATGCTGAGCGGGCGCCAGACCGGTGCGGACGGGCCGCGCTGGACCAGGTCCTCGATCCGGGCGGCGCCGGCCGGGACGGCGGCCAGCAGCTCGGCAACGGCCGGGTTCTCCTCGGCGGCCAGCCGCAGATCCGCCACCGCGCCGCGCACCCCGGCGGCCGCCGTGCCGACCAGCACCACCAGCAGCCGCGGGAAGGACCGCCAGCGCCGCTCCCACGCCCGACCCCGGCCGCCCGGGACCGACTGCTCCCACAGGGCGGCGCAGGCCGCCAGCTGCGCCGCGGTCCCCTCCGCGCCGACCCCGGGGCGGTGCCCGATGACGGCTGGGTCGGCCGTCGCATCGCCGATGAACGCCGCGAAATCCAGCGTCATGCCAGGTCCTTGCGCATCATCGTGCATATCGTCTCGTACCGCTGCAGCGAGCCATCCTTGGCCTCCACGTCCCAGGAGTCGAGCTCGCGGCTGAAGGCCCGGTAGCCCAGGCGTTCGTAGAGGGCGCGGGCGCGCAGGTTGCTCTCCTCGACGCCGAGTTCGGCGCGGGTCAGGCCCCGGGCGCTGATCCGCTGCTCGGCGGAGCGGATCAGCAGTGTGCCGATCCCACAGGACTGCAGGGCCGGGTGGACGCCGAGTTGCCAGAGCGTGCCGGCGCCGGGTTTGACCGTGTAGTCGATGCCGCCGACCGCCACCGGGAGCCCGACCGGCGTGCAGACGGCCAGGTAGTCGATCTCGCCCGCCTCGGCGCGGCGGATCTGGTGGACGAGTTCGCGCACGTGCTTGGGGGAGCCGGCCCAGCCGCAGAACGGCAGGTCCGCGTCGGTAAGGCCACGCACCGACAGGTGCAGTCTGATCTCGGTCATCGCCGCATCCCTTCGACTCCGACAGCGGCCGTCTGCCATTTCAGCAAGCCGGTCCCCGTGCCGTCCAAGGGGTTTCGGCTCAGGGCCGTGTGTCCCGAGCCGGTTCCCCCCGCTTGCTGTCAGTGGTCAGTACCATGGGCTGGTTCGCGGGGCAGGTTGCGGACGTACCAGTCGAACCGGTTGCCGTCCGCGTCCAGGACTTGCTTGACGTAGGTGAAGCCCGCCCTGAGGGCGACCGCGGCCGAGCCTGGGTTCTCCGGAGCCACCTGGATCACCGCCTGATCTGCTCCTTCGCCTGCCGCGTATCGGCAGACCAGGAGGACCGCGCGGGTCGCCAGACCCCGTCCACGCCAGGCGGGGTAGAGCCCGTAGGCGATGTTCACCTGCCCAGCGGCAAGGCCGGCCATCTCGAACCGGAGGTCGATCGTTCCTGCGAGGGTCTGCTCGGCGCCCACTCGGATTCCGAAGGCACACAACGGTCCCTTGGTGGCCCACTGTTCCATGCAGTGGCGGATGTATGTCTCGGTGCCGGCCCGAGTGCCCGGCCCCCGTTCAGCCAGCGCGCCAAGAGGTCGTCCTCGCCGGCCAGGTGGGCGTTGACGTCGGCCGGGCTCAGGGGCGACAGGGTGAGATCGCCGACGGTCAGCTTCAGATCACGCATCCGCCGACTCTCGGTCCTTCCACGGTGGCCAGGCAATCCAATTTCCAGGTTGTGCCACCGATTCAACCGTCGACGTGGGTCGGGTGCGCTGGTGGTGCGGAGTTGCTCGGGCGGTGCTGGGCGAACAGGCCGGGTTCGGGCTCGGTGAGGACGCCGAGGCTGACCAGGCGCTTGAGCTTGTGCCGGGTGCTCTCGATGTTCTTCGGCATGAGGGCGAGGTCGAGGCGCTCGCCCAGGTCGCGGGCGCGGTCCGCGTTCGTCTTGCCGGACGTGTCGAGTGGGTGATGGATGACAGCCGTGGAGGCGGGCGGCTGTCAGTCGGTTTGGGAGGGGCGGTGGACTTGCCGAACGGCCCGTCGGACTGACCGGCGGGCCGTTCGGCGTGCGGGGCGCCGTTAGTCGTCCTGCACCACGTTCCAGGAATCATCCTCTTTATTGCGGAGCGCCCAGTATCCCTTTCTCAGGCCAGGCACTGTCGCGGCTAGTTCCGACCTGCCGGGAACGTGTTCGAAATGAATCAGGACGGGACCTTCGGGGCCGGATTTGTCGTCTTCGGAGAAGAACTGCCATGACCCGTCCCTATCCCTGCAGACGCTGACCACTTCTCTTCCGCGCGACACGGAAACTGATACGTATACCTTCCGTTTCGCTTCTACCTGGCTCAAGCTTTCCACTTCCAGCCGGGCGTGGCGACTCAATAGGAACCTCATCTTATTCCTCCAAGGCATAGCCGCGTTCGGCCGCTGGGGCTGCTAGTGGTTGCTCTTCGTGCGGTTGCAGACCCTGCAGAGTAGTTCACCATTGCACCTGCCACAGCCTACGCCGCCCTTGGACTTGGGATATACGTGGTCCACCTGCCCTTCGTTCCTGGGCGGAGTGACTCCCTTCTGGGACTTCTTGGGCTTCTTGACGACAATCCTGCATGCCTCGCATCGGTTGAAACCCGCGTACTTCAGCTTATTGGCTGCCCAGACCTTGAGCTTCTGGGCGCGGGTGAATTTCGAATGCGGGGGTCGGTTGTGGGGACAGGTCACTCCATCGTTGTGCGTCAGAACCTCGTCGTCGCCGCTCAGCACGGTGAAGGTGTGGAGGTCACCGACGGTGAGGTTGTAGACGAGCTCGTCAGTTCGGGGACCGTAGTCAACGCGAACGGTGACCGTGGTGCGAACACCTTCGGGGGAGACGAGGAGATCTCCCGGTTCCACCTGTGCGGCGGGGGTCCACCCGCGTCCCTCGACCCAGAGCGGGTGCTCATCGGTGACCACCAGCCCTGGCGCGCCGGGGGTGCTGCCGGTTCCGATCCCGATGAGGTGCTTGGTTCCGTACCCGACGATGACATCGAGAACGGGTTCGGCCAAGGATTCGCCTGTGGTCGGGTCGCTCGCGACGACTCGGTCGCCGATCTCGATATCGGAGATCGGACGGTAGCTTCCGTCGGCGAGGAGCACAGGCGTGTCGGGCGCGAAGGAATTGCACTTGGCGAAGACCCGCTTCGCCGCAGTTGCGGTACTGCGGTAGGCGGTCCTGGCCGCCGATGCCGCTCGTTCGACCCGGGTAGCAGCCCTGGTGGCTCTGACCGCCGTGACGGCGGCCTTGACTACTGGTCCGGCGCCCACGGTCGCAGCGACGGCGGTGACCGCCATCTCGGCTGCCTTCTCCCAGTTGCCGGTCGCCGCGTAGGAGACGGCTGAGACGGTGGCGGCGATGGCTCCGATCGGGCCGGGGATGACCGATGCGACTTCTGCCACCTTGGCGACGACTTCGACCGTCTTCTTGAGCCACTTGGGCATGCCCCAGTTGCCGTCGAGGTCGGTGCAGTTGATCGGGTCGCCGGTGCAGTAGTCGTACGGCCCGGCGTTGCCGCCCGGAACGGGATCGACCTGGAGGAAGCGGCCGAGGGCCGGGCTGTAGAGGCGGGCACCCATGAGGATGTCGCCGTCTTGGGCCTCGGCGGAGCGCTGCTTGCCGCCGAGCCAGCCGTAGCGGACCTGAGCCTGGCCGTCCTGGGGTATGCCGAACTCGTCGAAGTCCAGCACGGCAGGCTTGGTCAACGCGGTGTCGGTGGTGACCACTACCGAGCCGAACAAGTTCGTCAGCTGCAGCTGGACGTCGCCGGTCCTGCTGGTCGTGGCGACGAGGTCCCCGTCGGGCCCGGAGACGTTCCGTGTCACGGCTCCCTGGGTGGTGTCCTCGACCGCCCAACGGACCTCGTCCGAATCGTCCCCGTAATGGTTCAGCTTTGAGGTGGCGTTGGCCCAGGTGCCATCTGCCTGCTTCTTGCTGGTTGTGAACGCCGTCAGGCGGTGGGCGGCGTCGACGGCCCACTCCTGCTTGGTGTCCCCCTTCTCCTGGGCGGCGACGCGGTCGTTGGCCCAGTAGGTGTTGGTCGCGCCGGTGGCGGTCTTCACCGTGCGTCCGAAGGCGTCGTAGACGTATCCGGCGTCGGTGAGCCGGTCGGCGTTGTCGTAGGTGTGGTTCTCCGCTGTCGCCCCGGCCGTACTGCACTCGCCGGCCGATCCGCGTGGGGAGGTCTGCTTGGACAGGCGGTTGGAGTGGGCGTCGAAGGCGTACTGGCGGGTGACGCAGCCGGTGCTGACCGTGGTCTGCTCGGCCTTCACCAGTCGGCCGAGCCGGTCGTACTGGTAGGACGGGTAGGAGCGGGTGGCGGTGGAACTGGTGTCCTTGGCCACCTGGCCCTGGGTGGAGATGTCAGTCGTCTGGGCCCAGATCACCATGCTGTCGGAACTGCGGGTGTAGCTGCGACTGGTGGCCTCGCCGACTGCGTTGTAGGTGTCCTTGCGGACGATGCCGCCGGGGTAGGTCTGCTCGACGAGCTGGCCGTCCGGGCCGTACTTGGCGGCGAACTCTCCGCCCACGCTGTCGCTGATCGAGGTGACCAGGCCACGCGGTTCCTTCGCGCGGTCGTAGGTGTAGGCGGTGGACCCGGTGGGGTCGCTCACCTTCACGGGCTTGCCGAACCTGTCGAACTCCGTGGTGGTGGTTGCGCCGTCGGCGTCCGTGTAGGAGATCAGCCGGCCCAGCGAGTCCATGATCTTGGTCAGGGACTTGCCATCGGCGGTGGTTTTCACCGCGTCGCCGGTAGCCGGGTCGTATTCGGTAGTGACCTTCGGGAGCGGCTTGCCTTCATCCGAGGTGATCTCGGTCGAGACGATCCGATCCAGGCTGTCGTAGGTGGTGACGGTCTTGCGAGATTTGCCCGCGTTGGTCTCGGTCGTCTCCTCGGGTTCGTTGAAAGGCGAGTAGCGGGTGATCCGCTTCACGGGCAGTGTCGTGGGCATCCGCGTGGCGTCCGCTCCGGTTACTGCCCCGCCCGGCATGGTGACGCAGGGCAGGCCGGCCCACTCGGGCCGGTTGCCGCAAGCGGCGTCATCCGGGTTGGACGTGGCCGTGTAGAACACGGACTTGACCGTGCCGGCGTCGTTGCCGTTCGAACCCGGCTTGCGGGATTCCAGGGCGTGTCCGGAGGTGTCGTACTTGACGTACGCGGTCAGCTTGGCGCCGAGGGCGTCGGTGGTGACGGAGGTTGCCGTCTTCAGTGTCCAGCCGGAGGTGCCGCCGATCGGCGCGTCGTACCCGTGCTTGGTGACGCGCAGTTCGACGTCGTCGGCGTAGCCGTCGATGCGGGCGCCGTCGGTGGCGGTGGTGACCAGGTGGTAGGCCTGGCCGTCGGGCTTCCCTTCGTCGTAGGTGTTGGTGTTGTGGTCCCGCGCGACGACCGAAGTGCCTGCTGGGAGAGTGGGGTTGACAGTCGTCTTGGTCAGGGTGACGGTGTCGATGCCCGCGTGGAAGCGCTCACCGCCGCTGGCGGTGTTGGTGCCGGTGACCGTGAGCTTGAGCTCGTGATCCCCGCGCACCAGGTGCACCGACTCGCCGACCGTGAACGGGACGACGCTGGGCGTGGCGGTGTAGGTGTCGATCGGTTGGCCGACGTTCTTGCCGTCGATCGCCCAGTGGATGATCCCGTGGTCGGTGTACTTGGTCAGCTGGCCGGAGAGGATGTAGTCACCCTCCTCGGGCACGCTGACCCGCAGGCTGTCGAACGCTCCGGCCGAGGCGGAAGATTTCAAGTCCAGTGAGACGGTCGTGACGCTATGAGGTTTGTGGTGTGGGTTCCCTGCGTTTGGCGGGGTCGTTGATCCACGCCGCTTTCGGGATTTCGGGTGGTCTGGGGCGGCGGCCGAAGCGTTCGGGGTGGCGCGAGTAGGCCTCGGCGAGGGTGGCGGCCCGCTGGTCACGGATCTCCTCCGCGGTGCCGAAGTGGACGCTGGCGGGCGTGTGGAGTCCGATGCCCGAGTGCCTGTGCTCGTGGTTGTAGTACGAGATGAAGGCGTCGAACCATTCGCGGGCGTGGGCCAGGGAGTCGAACCGCTCGGGGTAGTCGGACATGTACTTGGTGGTCTTGAACTGGGCCTCGCTGTAGGGGTTGTCGTTGGAGACCTTGGGGCGCGAGTGGCTCCTGGTGACGCCGAGGTCGATCAGCAGTTGGGAGACCTTCTTGCTCGTCATGGAGGTGCCGCGGTCGGCGTGCACGGTTTCGGGGACGATGCCGTTGCGCGCGATGGTCTCGCGGATCAACTCCTCTGCCCGTACGGCTGATTCGGCCGCCTCGACGGTGTGGCCGACGATGTAGCGGCTGAAGATGTCGATGATGACGTAGGCGTGGTACCAGATGCCCTTGCTGGGGCCGGCTGCTTTGGTGATGTCCCAGGTGAACACCTGGGAGGGGCCGTCGGCGACCAGTTCGGGCACCGTCTTGGCCGGGTGGGTGGCCTGGCGGCGGCGCTCACCGGACTGCCCGCGCTCA
This sequence comes from Kitasatospora sp. NPDC086791, assembly GCF_040685975.1. Classification (NCBI taxonomy): domain Bacteria; kingdom Bacillati; phylum Actinomycetota; class Actinomycetes; order Kitasatosporales; family Streptomycetaceae; genus Kitasatospora; species Kitasatospora sp. NPDC086791. The sequence goes on from NZ_JBFBOC010000042.1 coordinate 44,365, forward strand.
CGCAGGATCCGGTACATCGTGGAGACCGAGCAGTGGTAGCGCCCGGTGTCCAGCTCGCGGGCCCAGATCTGCGCGGGTGGCAGTTCGGCGTACTCGGGGCTGTTCATCAACTCCAGTACCGCATCTCGCTCTTCGGCTGTCAGGGCCGACGGCTGGACCTGCGGGGACCTGGGCCCGCGCGGGGGCGGCGGTTTCAGCCTGCGGTAGTGGGTGGCCCGGGAGCGGCCGGTCAGCCGGCACGCGGCCGTGGTGCCCGGCGCGTGTTCGACGGCGGTGAAGGCTTCGTCCACGACGGGGTCGGCGGCGTGCGTCAGTCCGCGCTCTCGGAGATCATTTCCAAGAGCGCCGACGCTTTTCCCAGGACCTCCAGCGCGGCCTTGTTCCGGGCGAGTTCCTTCTCCAGCCGTTCCACCTGTCGGCGCAGTTTCTCGTTCTCGACCTCGGCGGCGGACTTCTTCGGGCGGGCCGGGCTCGTGCGCCGGTCGACCAGGTTTTCCAGGGCCCCGGCATCGCGCGCGGCCCGCCACTCGGTGACGTGCGAGTGGTACAGGCGCTCGCGGCGCAGGACCGCACCCTTCTCGCCCTCGGGCGCGGCGTCGTACTCGGCGACGATCCGCAGCTTGTACTCGGGGGTGAACGTGCGGCGTTTCGGCTTGGGGGCTGGGTTGGCAGCGGACGGATTGGTGCTGGTCATCAGGGGTGGAACTCCTACTACTCGGGCCCTCTCAGGCTAACCCGACAAAACGGGATGTCTCACCCAAGGCTGACAGAGAGGGGCCCAAAGTGGGTCACGGTTCAGCCGCCGCCGACAACAGCAGATGTTCACCACTTCGGGAGGCGCGAGAGTCTGGTGCTGTTCGATTGCCGGACGGCTAGAAGAGGCCAGCCGAGGTGCTCTGCGTGAGGTTCTCGAGGATCGTGCGCAGCCACGGGCTGCGCACGGCTGGTAGCCGGACCAAGGTGTGTTGGAACGTTCCCCGGTCGGCCCGGAACAGGTGGTTGGGCAGCAGCGGAAGCGGGTAGTCGCGAAGGACGTCTTGGGCTATGCGGCCCGACGCGGGAACCGGCAAGTTCGGTTCGGGAGAGACCAGCCACAGCCACACCCCCAGCGGCAGAGGCACCAGGTATGCCGATGTGGTCGGGTCTGCAGGGGTCCAGGTCCGGCCCGTCGTCGGATGGACGGGGACGAGGAGGATGTCGACGCCCGCGTCCGGGGAGGGCTGTCCCGGCCCGGCCAGGACGGCATGCCGCTGCCGGGTGCCTGCCGGAAGCAAGGCGTCGAGCGTGCGTTGGAACACGTCCGCGGTCAGGCCGTTCGGAACCTTCACCCGCTGCCCCTTGGAGGCAATCAGAAGGTGGGCGAGCGCCTGGCCGGCTGCCGCCTCCCACTGCGGACTCCACGACCAGTAGTGGTTCGGCCCCAGCCGTCCTCCTCCCCACGTGGCGATCGGCTCGAACGGGGGCGTTTTCTCCCCCTTCTCTGCCAACTCCGCCCAGGACAGGGGTACGGCGTGGATGCCGTCTACGGGGACGCGGTGCACGACGTCTGAGCCGAGTCTCACCATCTGCCAGAGCGAGCAATCGTCGACCCTGGTCGCCACGGGGAGGTCGCATACCTCGCAGGCCATGTTGGGCCCGTCGGCCCCGTCGAGGCCACAGCAGGCACCGCCACGCTTCTCGGGAATCAATCGGGTTCCACGGATATCACCGGGCGCAATGACACTGGCCCCGGGGGTGCCGTCGGACAGGGCACGGACTGGCGCGTAGATGCCGCGTGCCTCAGCCTCGCTCGGATCAATCTCGTCCCACAGCCGCCACGGCCCTCCCCAAGGGTCCGGGTCCACGGCAAACGTCCCGGATTCCATGAGCACCGGAAGCTGGGCCCCGTTCCCGTACTGCTGACGGGCGTGTACCGGCAGTGAGACCTGGGACAGCGGGACGGTCAGCTCGGCGCCGCACCCCGCACACACGAAAACGAACAAACTTCCTCCGCCTGGGAAACAGACGCATCGTCGCAGCTCGCCGGCGGGCGGCCAACATGTTTTCTCATCTGCTGTGGGAACGGCACCTGTCGCCGTCGCGGAGTGTCAACGCAGCGCGAGCAGATGTCAGCCGCCGCAGACCCCGGCAAGCAAGCGACTCACTCGGTGTTCGAATTCCCGGTGCGCTGAGGTGCCTCCCGAAGTGGTGAACATCTGCTGTCCATTCTCGTGAACAAAGCCAGACGAGTCTCAGCGAAGTTTGACCGTTCGGGATTCGTCTCACTGCGCGGCACTAGGCTGACGGGTGTGGACGACTTCCCCGACAACGACACCGGGCCTTCCCCCGCGGAAGTGGACACGCGTTCGGGGTTGTCATGCGGCTAGCGTGAGCCTAGCGGACTCCTGTCGGTGCCGGCGTTCGAAGTCC